>NZ_FMMP01000015.1 GCF_900095725.1 Cellulosilyticum sp. I15G10I2 | reverse complement strand
CATCTAAGAACGTACTTTAGTTTCTGTTCTGCCGAAAAATTACTTTTTTGTCCCATAAAAATATGCTCCTCCTTACAGTAAACAGTTTTATTATTTTTACTGTCTACTATAAGGGGAGCATATCAATTTGCCTAAACTGGTTTATTTCTGTCTTTTTATTTGTATGCATAATAAATATCCCGTCACCAATGACGAAGAAACAGATGTCATTGTTGACGGGTAACTAGTTAAAATCTAAATATATTTTTCATAAATCATAACTCCTCGAAGAGGAGCAAGGGGGGCAGGATAGTATCTTTAGACGCGACTTGGATACATGTGACGGAGCGGAAAAAGATAGCTATCCTGCCCTCCTTGCGGACGTCACCGAAACATTTAACTCACCTAATCCTCAAACACAATCCGCTCTTCATCCATCTCCTTAATAATAGCCAAAGACTGAATGTTAATCCCTTTATCTCTTAAAGCTTTTCCGCCCTCTTGAAATCCTTTTTCTATCGCAATACCTGCGCCAACTAAAGTGGCATTTGCTTGATCTAGGATATCTATAAGACCTATTAATGCTTTGCCATTAGCTAAGAAATCATCTATTATAAGTACTTTATCTTCTTCACTGATAAACTTTTTAGAAACTCTTATAGTATACTCTTTGCCGTGAGTAAATGAATGTACCTGACTTGTATAAATATCGCCATCTAAGTTTTTAGACTGAACTTTTTTTGCAAAGACAACGGGTACATTAAAGTATTGTGCTGCTATACAGGCAATCCCTATGCCTGAGGCCTCTATTGTAAGGATTTTAGTGACTCCTTGATCCTTAAATAGCCTTGCGAATTCTTTACCCATTTCATTGTAAAGCGGAATATCAATCTGATGGTTTAAAAAGCTGTCTACCTTCAGTACGCCACCTGGCTTTACTGTTCCATCGCTCCTAATCTTATCTTGTAATAATTGCATCGCTTCTGTTCCTTTCTGCTTGGCGCAAATTATCTTTCTTCTCTAAAATAAGCAATTCCCAGACCCTTTGGCGGGGCATTCAAACTGTTTTTCTTAATACCCGCGATCACTAGAACCACAATTGTAACAATGTAAGGAACCATATCCAGGAAAAATTGATTTACATTCATCCCTGCGCCTTGCAGTCTAAAACCTAAAATATCTAAACCTCCAAATAAAAAGCCTCCCAAAATAGCTTTTAGTGGATTCCACCCTGCAAAAATAACAAGTGCTACCGCAATCCAGCCTCTTCCTGCTGTAATGCCTTCTTGCCACGCTGGAACATAGACTAAAGATAAGAAAGCTCCACCTAGTCCGCAAAAAGCGCCTCCTGCTAAAACGTGTATATACTTATATAAGTTTACATTGATCCCCGCTGCATCTGCTGCTGCTGGATTTTCGCCTACCATGCGTGCATTCAGTCCCCAGCTTGTAAAGATAAAGTAGATAAATATCAAAAGTGCACTGACAAACCCAAAGTAAACAAAAGGACTTTGATTAAAAAGCGCCTCTCCTATCATTGGAATCTCACTAAGAACAGGAATACGAATAGGTGATAAACTTGATTTTAACTTATCAGAAATAATTTGCCCAACCATCTTCTGACCTAAAAATCCAGAAAATCCAGTACCAAATATAGTAAGGGACAATCCTGTAACAACTTGATTGGCATGCAAGGATACTGTTAAAACAGCATATATAAGTGCGCCTAAAGCGCCTACCATACCGGCACCTAGCAGTGCAAGCAGTGCATTATTCGTCGTAAAACCAACCATAAAACCGGCAATAGCACCCATGAGCATCATCCCCTCTACCCCTAGGTTAAGATTACCTACTTTTTCATTTAAAATGCCTCCGAGTGTCGCAAATAACAAAGGCGTTCCTGCTATAACTGCTGCGGATAAAAACAGACTAATTTCCATGCACTTTGCCTCCTTGCTGATCTTCCTTCTTCGCTTTTACAGTTTGATCAAACACTACTTTATACTGTAAGAAAAATTGACTTCCAAGTACACAGAACAAAATAAGTGCCTGGATAATATCTGATGCAGACTGTGGAATCTGAAAAGCTGTTTGAATATATGAACCACCTTGTGTAAGTGCCGCAAAAAGAAGTGATACTACGACCATCCAAGGCGCACTAAGTCCTGATAACCAGGCAACAATGATAGCCGTGTAGCCAACACCGCCTGCTATTTGCATATTAAGTGTATTACTCACTGCTGAGGATTGAATCATCCCTACCCATCCTGCAATCCCACCGCTTAGAAAAGTTGCAAGAAGTATAATCTTTTTAATATCCATCCCCGCATATCTTGCTGTATTTTCACTTTCTCCAAATACTACAATTTCATAACCTTTTTTAGTGTAATGAATAAAGATATGAATAACGACTACTAAGATCAGTGCAATAATCCACCCGATATGCACCCCAAAGACTTTAGGTAAAATAGCTGCATCAGGAAAATTAGCTATCTTGGGAAATCCTAATGACGCCTTGTCTTTCCAAGGTCCATACTGCAGATAAACAACCCACTTTATAGCAATATAGTTCATCATCAGTGTAACAATCGATTCATTAGTACTCCACTTTGCCTTAAGGTAGCCTGGGATAAATGCCCATATGCCTCCGCAGATTATTGCTGCAAGCACCATAGTAATCAGCATAATAGGTTTAGGTAAATCCCCGAAGTTAAGGGCAATAAAAGCTGCTCCAAAGGCACCCATAGTAATTTGTCCTTCTGCGCCTATATTCCAGAACTTCATTCTAAAAGCTACAGCTATCCCTAATGCTGTAATAAGAAGGGGTACTGCTTTAATAATAGTTTCCTTCATTCTATACGCACTGCCAAAAGAGCCTTCTATCATTGAACGATAAACATTTATCGGATTATGCCCTATGGTAAGTATAAAAATACCTGTAATCAAAAGAGCTGCTATAATCGCCATCGTTTGAATAAGAATTTTTTTATTTCTGCTGCTTTCTTTTGCCTTAACAACTCTTACTCTCACCATTTGCGCCTCCTTTATCTTTAACATCTGCCAAAGTATGCCCGGCCATCATCATACCTATTTCTTCTTTAGTCGTATCTTTTGCATCTACGAGTCCTGTTATTTTACCATCACATAGGACAAGTATACGGTCACTTAAATTAAGAAGTACATCTAAGTCTTCTCCTACAAATAATACGGATACACCTTTTGCTTTTTGTTCATTTAACAAATCATATATTTGATAAGTAGCCCCAATGTCAAGTCCTCTTACTGGATAAGAAGTAATCAGAACATCTGGGTCTAAATAAATTTCTCTGCCTAATAATACTTTTTGAATATTGCCTCCTGAGAGCTGTTTGACTGGATGATGAATACCTGGCGTACTCACTTGCAGCCTCTTAACTAATTCTCTTGCCTTTTCTCTTAGAGGTTTTCTGGTAATAAATAATCCTTTTTGGGTATAGTACTCCTTTAACAGCAGATTATCTACGATATCCATGCTGCCTACTAGTCCCATTCCAAGTCTGTCTTCTGGTACAGAACTCATACTAATACCTTTTTTATAAATTTCTCTTGGCGTTTTGCCTGTAATATTTTCGCCCTTAAAAACGAGCTCCCCTTGACTTAATTTCAAGAGACCAAATAAAGCTTCACACAGTTCTTTTTGACCACTTCCAGCCACTGCAGCAACCCCAAGGATTTCTGATGTATACATTGTAAAACTTATATCTTTTAGGGCTTTTACCCCTTCTTTATTGGTTACAGTAACATTATTTATCTCATAAATTGGTTTTTTATTTTCTGATTCCGTTCTTTGTATTGCAAGATCTACACTACCGCCTACCATCAGTTCTGTAAGATGTTTAGGATTTGTCCCCGCAATATCTACAGTGGCTGCGTTTTTACCTTTTCTAAGTACAGTTACTTTATCGCACAGTGCCATAACTTCACCGAGCTTATGTGTGATAATAATAACAGCACAGCCTTCTTTTTTCATTCTTCTAATAATATTAAACAGTCTTTCAACTTCTTGTGGAATAAGAACTGCCGTAGGTTCATCAAGTATGAGAATATCTGCACCTCTATAGAGAACCTTTATGATTTCTAACATCTGTTTTTCTCCAACAGACATATCTTGCACTCTTTTTGAAAGTTCTACGCTTAGATCATATCTTTCACAAAGCGCCATAATTTCCTTTTCGATCTCTTTGCCTGATGTAAAGATTTTTCCTTTATTGCCTGCTATAATGTTTTCTTTGGCTGTTAATCTATCTACTAATTTAAAATGCTGATGCACCATGCCAATACCACAGGCTATAGATTCCCGCGGAGAACTAAAATTCATTTGCTGCCCTCTTATAAAAATAGAACCGCTATCAGGACTATAAATTCCTGATAGCATGTTCACAAGGGTGCTTTTACCTGCGCCATTTTCTCCGAGGAGTGCATGTATTTCTCCTTTTTGAACTATAAGATCAACATCTTCATTAGCAAGGACAGTTCCAAAGGTTTTTGTTATTTGCTTTAATTCTACCATTACTGACTCTCTCATAAATGGGCTCCCCTAGTTATTATTTTATTTCGCCTTCTACGCCTGCAACAAACCAATCAAATGAAAGCATTTCTTCATCTGTCATTGCATTTCCTTCTTCTACTTTAACAGCACCTGTTTGATCTTTAATAGGTCCTGCAAAAGGATTTAATGAACCGTCTAAAATTGCAGCCTTAGCAGCATCTACTTTTTCCTGCGCCCCTGCTGGTGCATTCTCAGTAAGTGGTGATATGTCTACAATACCTGCTTCAAGTCCATGCCAGTATGATTCTGATTGATAAGTGCCATCAATTACTGATTGTACGGCTTCTACATAATAAGGACCCCAGTTCCACACTGCACTTGTAAGATTCGCTTTTGGTGCAAACATAGACATATCTGAGTTATAACCTACTGCCCATACGCCTCTTTCTTCTGCTGCTTGTTGTGGACCTGCTGTATCTTGATGTTGTGCAATTACATCTGCGCCGCTGTCTAAAAGTGCAATCGCTGCATCTTTTTCTTTGGCAGGATCATACCATGTATTTGTCCATGTCACCTGAACTTTAACATCAGGATTAACTGATTGTGCGCCAAGTGTAAAGGCATTAATACCTCTTATAACTTCTGGAATTGGAAAAGCTGCTACATAGCCAATTTTATTTGTTTCAGTTTTCATACCAGCTACAATACCAGAAAGATAACGCGCTTGATAAACTCTACCAAAGTAAGCTGTCATATTTTCTGTTGTTTTATACCCTGAACAGTGGAAAAACTTAACATCTGGATATTCTTTTGACATTTTTTCTAGATAGTCCATATAACCAAATGATGTTGCAAAAATCACATTACAGCCTTGATCAATCATACTTGCTGCTACTGCTTCAACTTCTTGTGATTCTGGTACAGATTCTTTAATAATAGTTTCTACACCTAATTGTTCTTCAAGATATAATCTACCTTGGTCATGGGCATAACTCCAGCCCCCATCTCCTGTTGGTCCTACATAAATAAATCCTACTTTTACCGCCGTAGCTGCATCAGTCTCTGCTGCTTTTGGTGCTTCTGCTGTATTATTGGTTTCAGCTGGTTTTGCTGCTTCATCTTTAGTGGTGCTGCCACAACCTGATAAAACTAACATCCCCGCCATAAGTAATGCGCTAAATTTTAATAATGACTTTTTCATAAAACCCTCCATATAAGTATATTTTTTTTATATTTTAACCATCTGTTAAGATGAGTAGATGCGTTATACTTTGCTGCTTATTTTAATAAATGAAAAAGCCTTATCTTCTATGTTTAAGGGTAAGACTAGCATTTATTTAATTCGAGTTCATAGCGTAAAAATGCTTAACCTAATTATATTTTACCGTACATTGATTGTCAATATCAAAATTTCGTTCGGTTATTTAGGCTAAATAGTGTATGTTATACATTTTAAGTCTTAATAATGTTCATATGTTGTTGGTTGCTTAGTCAACAAAATACTATTTTCTAAATTTTTCTACATTTTTTTATTTATTGTTATTTTTTGTAGAAATATAGCCCTAAAAATGCTATAATTAAAAGCATATTATCACTACTATTAATTATAGGAGAGGATCATTATGCGGTTAAAATTTCAAACCAAACTTATGCTTATGGTTTTTGTACTAGTTGTTGTTACAAGTTCGTTTCTTACATATCAAAACCTTAATTCAACAGCAGTTTTGCTTACTGAAGAAATGAAGACTCTTGGATTCACCTTAGCACAGTCCGTAGACAATAAACTGAAAACCTCTAAAGAATTCGAAAAAGTACTGGATGATTTAATGGCCGAACGGATCATTCAAGCCTGTGAAGCTATCGATCTTTTAAATATTGATGAAATGTCCAATGAGAAATTAATAAGCTTAGCCTCCAAGCTGAAAGTGGATGGTGGCATTTATGTCATTGGTCCGGATAGAAAAATCGTATTTTCAGATGTCGTTGACTATGTTGGGTGGGAGTACCCCGTTCCGCATGCGATGGACCCTGTATTTAGCAACAGTCAAAAAACTTATATGGAAGCTATCCGTGGTGATTTAATCTCCGGTGAACTGAACAAGTACGGTGGAATGGCCTTAACTCAAAAGGGTTACTATGTACAAATAGGTGTTAAGGCCATTACCATTTTAGAGCTTCAGAAAACTTTTAATCCCAACACTTTACTTAAAGACATCGAAGTACACGAAGATGTTATGTACGCAATAATGTTAAACAAAGAAGGTCTTGCTTACGCTGGAACAGAGTCTATGATCAGTGATGAGCCTTATACTGATGAAGTGACTATAAATGCCACCCAAAACGGCATTCCGGGTGCTGCTTTTTGGGAAGATCCTAAGGCTGGAATCCGTGCTTATGACGTTCAGATCCCGTATTATGAGGAGGATGAACTTATGGGTTCTATCTGTATCGGAATCACCTTAGAACGAATGGATACTTCCCTTCGTAACAATGCTTTCATAGCTATCATTGTTACCACTGTTACCTGTATCATTGGTATTTTAATTGTTCTCTTCGCAATCCGATTGCTTCTGAAGCCGCTTAAAATATTAAGCAGCCAATTAGCAGATATATCTGGCGGTGATTTTTCTATTGATCAAGATGCTACGCTGATTAGGCAAAAAGACGAATTAGGCATTATAGCCAGATCTGTACAAGCTATGCGGCAAGAACTCAGTATCTTGATCTGTGCATTAAGAACCGATGCCAATCGTGTTGAAAATGGTGCAGATCAACTTTCAGAAATTATGCAGGAGACCTCCAGAGCCATCGAAGAAAACGCTCGTGCGGTTGAAGCATTAGCTGTTTCGGCGACAGATCAGTCCCATGAAGCAGAAAAAGTTGCTAAGTCTGTTGAAATCTTAGGCGATAAAGTCGATCAAGGACAAGAATGCATAAAGCGTGCCAACACACAAGTGGTATCAGTTAATAAGTTAAGTGCAGACGGAAAAGAAATCGTTTCAGCTCTTGAAAAAGTAACCCATGAGAGTATTGAACGTACAGACACTGTCTCCGCAGGTATTAAAAAGGTTGAAGAAACCGTCTATAATATGCGCAACTTTATGGATCACATCAGGTCGATCTCAAAACAGACCAATCTATTAGCACTCAATGCTTCTATTGAAGCTGCAAGGGCTGGCGAATCCGGCCGCGGCTTTGCTGTTGTTGCTGAGGAGATCCGAAAATTAGCTGATGAAACTAACCAGACTACAGAACAGGTTGAAACTATTATAGAAGAAATTACTGCTAAAACAGCTGTTGCTTCTAAAGATATTTTATCCATCAGCAAAGTTACTTCTCAACAAAAGGAAACTCTGCACAATACGTTGTCTATTTTTGGTCGCATTCAAGAGTCTGTCTTAGAACTGGTACAAGCTATGGATGCCGTTGTGGTGGTCAATGATGCAGTAAGTGAAAGCAAAGCCATTATAATGGATGCCATTGGTGTGCTATCGATTTTAACTGATAATCTTTCAGCCACCTGTGAACAGATATCTGCATCTACCGAGGAACAAACAGCTTCTGTCCAAGAAGTTAACGCTTTAGCTATTGTAAATCGAAATGTCGCTAAACAGTTGACTGATCGCGTAAGTCAATTTAAAACTATTGAGTAAATCTTTTCCACGTATTAAGAGCTTCCTTTCTCATTTATTTAGACAAAGGGACTTTTAATACGTGTTATTTATTTTTGATAATACTATAGACTTCTTTTTGAACATCAAGCGCTACCTTTTTAGCTATACCACAGTCAAAAATACTTTCACTAGATTTAATGAACTTAATAAAGTCACAGTTGCCTGCTCGTTCTCCAATGCCTAAAAAGGTGCAATCTATATATTTTGCACCATTCTTTGCAGCTTCTAAGGAATTAGCAACGGCCATCCCAAAGTCGTTATGCACATGTATTTGAATATCCATATCTGTATAGCGGATGATCGACTTTGTGATATCAGAAATATTATGCGGGGTAAGCACGCCTACTGTATCAGCATATCTTATACAAGAAACCCCAAGTTCCTTAAGCATAACCCCGAGACTGATAATAAAAGAGATATCTGCTCTTGAGGCATCTTCAAAACCTACTGTTACTTTATAGCCTTTACCTAATGCATACTCTACACAGTCTATTAGATTATGTCTTAACCATTGTTTATTCTTGCGAAGTTTTGAATAGATCTGAACATAGGATACTGGTGCACTAATATGAATCACATCAGGACTGCATTCCATGGAGTGCTTGATATCCGATATATTCATCCTATTCCACGCGGAGATCACAGCATTCTTTTTATTTTCCATAATCTTTAGTATCGCTTCTTTTTCTACTTTACCTATTGCTGGAATACCTGCTTCTATTTGATAGATACCAATATCATCCATAAGCCTTGCAAGTCTCACTTTATCTTTTGTATTAAAGGCGATCCCCGCACTTTGCTCCCCATCGCGAAGGGTTGTGTCAACTATATATTTTCTGCTTTTCACTGGCCACCACCTCTTTTACAATACGAATAAATTCTTGGTCTGTCAGACTTCTTTTTTTAAGGATGCTCTCTTTCTTCACCTGTTCTAAAACAACTTCTATAAGGTGATCTGGTAATTTCGCGCCCTTTTCCTTTAACTTAATTCTAATAGCACTGGCTCCTGAGTGTTTGCCAACTACGATCTTTCTTACTTTCCCTACGCTCTGTGGGTCATATGGCTCATAGGTCAAAGGATTTTTTGAGATACCATCTGCATGTATACCGGCTTCTACAGAAAATATATTATCTCCTAAAATAGGCTTATTATAGTTTACCTTACGCTTTGTAATGGTCTCATAAAGATGTGTTACCTCCGGCAATATACTTAGGTCTACATTTATCTTTTTATGCATAATCACCTTTATGGCCATTAAAATTTCTTCTAAAACCGCATAGCCGCCTATACCGGCAAAACTTACTGCAATACTTTTGCCGCCACTTAGCAGCCACTCTAAAGCAAGCGCTGTCGCGCAATAATAAGTATTTTGCGGACATAGGCTAATGGGATGGGTAAATATTTCTCTCAACCTTTTAAGACTTACCATATAATCTGTACACATCAGATCATCTAAACCTGTAATGCGTACATTTTTCAGATGTTCATATCTATTAAGCATAGGAATTTCTCTTGCATCATTGACTTGTATCTCATGGATGACTTTATCCGACTTGAGATCCTCCTTGCATTTCGACACATACATTTCAAACGTATTATATTTTTCCATCTCTTCTAGGGTATCTACTTTCAGTATATATTTAGGCCCAATAGGCAACTCCCCTATAAGTCTAAGTACAGGCACGGAAATCTCAATATAATCCACTCCAAGTCTTGGGAGCAACTCGCACATCCGCGCCAACATTTCTCCTGTTGGATAATCTTCTTCCAACTTTATCGCTGTAAGTGTTCGATCTATTAGTTTGAACATGCCATTCCCACCCTTATCCTATAATTTTTAGATAAGTAACCGCTCTACTTTTTTCCCGCCTTCTAAATGGGATTCAACAATCTCTTCAACATCGTCAGCAGTTACATTGCCATACCATGTGCCTTCTGGATAAACAACTACAACAGGACCTTTATCACAGATTCCAAAACATCCTGTATTGGTGATCATAACCTCTGAGGATAGATCCCGATCATCAATTTCTTCCATAAAAGCCTGAACAATATCAACCGCACCTTTTCCGTAGCAAAAACCTTTCTGTACCCCGTTTATTCTGCAACTTGTACAGACAAATAAATGATATTTTGGTGTTACCATTTGACTTCACTCCCTTTATCCTTTTTTATAATAGTTGTTGTGCTGCTTCTTGTACTGCTTTTTCGATTCTGTCATACGTTTTAAATACTTTTATGCCTCTATCCATAAGCTTCTTCTCGGGCGCATGACCAATCCTTAGTGTAAGTACCCCCTGACAATCTTGTATGGTATTTAAAATCTTTTCTATTTTATCTTGTTCTTCATCACAAGCGTCAGATCCCTCACAATACTTATTAACATTTCTATTTTCTATATAAACAGGCTTACCCTCTTTATAATCATAAATATAGAAGGTTTTTGCATGACCAAAATGTTCATCTATTAGCATCCCGCTCTTAGAAGCTATTGCAAACCGAATAGGTTTCATTGTGGTTTCTAACTTTTTAAACGCTTCTTTATTTTCGGGTTCTGAATAATGCATAGAAATATCTTTATCTAGCATCCCTATAGCATCAGCCCTGCACTGCTTACAGTGGAGCATCTGTTCAAGATGAATGCCACATTTTTCTCGAAGTGCTGTGATTTCTTTGTTGCTTACAAGTGGTATGTTTTCAAACACACTGCCCTCTACAGGTATCATCTGCATAATATTCGTAATCGTTGCACCAAGTTCTTTAACCTTTTTAACCACTTCTTCTATATGATGATCGTTAATCCCTTTTAATGTAACAATATTCACCTTACAGACAAGCCCTCTTGAAGCTAAATATTTAAGTCCTGAAAGTTGATTTGCCATCAAAATGGTGGCTGCTTCTACGCCGGTGTACGTTGTGCCCAAGTAGCGTATCCGCTTGTAAATCTGCGCTCCTATTTTGGGATCGATGGCATTGATTGTAACGGTTACGTGGCTTACACCAAGTTCTAAAAGTTCGCTGGCATACATGGGAAGCATGAGTCCATTGGTTGATAAACAAAAAGTTACGTTCTTATCATATTGCTTAATGAGGCTTAGAGTCTCTTTTGTCTTATCAAAGTTCGCTAAGGCATCTCCAGGACCTGCTATCCCTACAACAGTTAGGTTCGGCACATCTTTTTTCACTTGTATGTATCTTTCTAAGGCCTCTTGTGGTTCTAAAACCTGTGTAGTAACCCCTGGTCTACTTTCATTTGGACAGTCAAACTTTCTCACACAATAGTTGCAGCTAATATTACACTTTGGTGCTATAGGCAAATGGATTCTTGCATATTTATGGGCACTGCTACAGCTAAAGCAAGGATGGGTTTTCTTCTTATCCTCAAGCGTAAGTTCTGGGGACGTTTCTCCAATTTCGCTGGTCTTAGTTTTTGGGGACAGTCCTCCAATTTTGCTGACCTTAGTTCTTGGGGACAGTCCTCTAATCTTGCTGGCTTTAGCTTTTGGGGAAGCTTTTGGGGACGCTTCTCCAATATTGGGTTTGTAGTACTTATTGTAAAGTTCTTTTCTAAAGCCGCCTTCTTTACTTTTTAATACAGTATTTGTGATGGTATCCAGTAAAGAGAGTCCGCCTTCGTAACCAAGCATTCTGATTCTTTGTCCGCCGATCCGATCATGTACGGGAAAAGCACATCTTACTAAACTAATACCATGCTTTTCTTCGATTCTTCTGCCATCAGAACTCCCTATCATGATGTTTGCTTTAAACTTTAGCGCGTAGCTTTCTATTGTTTCAAAATCGGCTTCATCTAATGTGATATACTCTTTTACAAAAAGTCTGTCTGCCACATCTTCGATTTCTTCTTTAAGCACTGCTTTAAGCATTTTACATTTTGTACCCACTGCCGTTACGACCGGCATAATACCATTTTCGCTGCAGAGTTTAGTGATCCCATATACAAAGTCTGGTTCTCCAAATACGACAGCTCTGCCTTCTGCATTATATTTATGCGAATCAATCATCGCATCCAGATATCTTGCTCTTTCTTCTTTAATACTGTCCGGAATAGGTGTGCCGCTTACTTCTGATAAAGCTTTAATAAAAGCATCAGTATCCCTAAGACCTACTGGCAGATTAAGCTTTTTATAAGCTACTCCATAGTTTTCTGCTAAATATTTTCCCGGGGAATACTTTTCTTCTATAAAAGTACTAAGTTCAAGTGTTGCTTTTGCCCCTGCCATTTTAGATATAGCTTCTAGCGTTGTACCTCCCTCTGGAAGTCTATTATAAGTTTCATAGTGGCCGCCATCTAGATTCTGTGATAAATCCGGCAGCAGAATATAGTCTATTGCCATTTGTTCAAGTACTGATTTTAAATATCTTGTATCTGCTGGACTTAGAGGTCCAGTTATAATATTGATCTTGTCATTTGGCGCCTTATCCATCTCTATATGAGAAACTATGCCGTAAAGCCCTCTGAAGAACCCTTCATATTGCGTCCCCATATACCCACCGGATGGTACTGGAATGAGTTTAACTTTGCTTTCTGGATGTTGCTCATAGAAATTTTTGATAATATGTGAAATATCTTCTCCAATCGTCTCAGCCAAGCAAGTGGTAGCAACTCCTATGACCTCCGGGTTATAGAGTGTGATTAGATTTTCAATGCCTTTTATAAGATTTTTCTCTCCGCCGTATACAGTACCGTGCTCTGTAAGAGAAGATGACGCTATATCTACCGGTTCATTATAGTGGGTTGCCATATGACGCCTGATATAAGTACTGCAGCCTTGTGAACCATGAAGAATACTCATACACTTGCTAATACCATAAAAAGCAGTAATCACACCCATCGGCATACACATCTTGCATGGATTAGTTGTCAAATTAACTAGATGCTTACTCATAGGCTCTCCCTCCTTATATATTCCCAAACGGGACTGTTCATACTTAAATTGATTTCCTTAATAAAATTTTCAACACCTATAAAGCCTGCTAACGGGTGTTTCCTTTCATGATTGTGATCACAAAAAGCTATGCCAAGCTTATAGGCAAGAGGTCTTTCCTTTACCCCTCCCACAAGGATATCTGCTTGTTTTTGCTTCATAAATGTTTCAAGTTCCGCCGGGTTAGCATCATCTAGTACGACTGTCCCAGCATTCACAAGCTGCCCGATGATCTCATAATCATCTTTCTTACCAGTCTGCGTTCCCACAACTACTGTCTCAATACCTATTTCATTAAATTGTTTAATAAGAGAAATCGCTTTAAATCCACCACCTACATAGATCGCAGCTTTTTTTCCTTCCAAGTTCTTTCTATATTTATTTAAAAAGTCCTGCAACTTATCTTTTTCATTTTTACATAGCATTTCTGCTTTTTGGATAGCTTCCCCGTCACCAAGGGCTTCAGCTATTCTTATCAGCGAAGTAGTCGTATCCTCTATTCCAAAGAAACTTACTTTAACATAAGGGATCTCCATCTCTTCTTCCATACGTTTTGCAAGATAGGTCATAGAGCCTGCACACTGAACAATATTAAGGGCAGCGCTTTTTGCTTTTTGAAGTTGCTCACAGCTTGCATCCCCTGTAATCTGTGCGACTACATCAATCCCTATTTGCTTTAAATAATCTTTAATAATCCACATTTCACCAGCTAGATTAAAATCTCCTAATATATTAATACCCTTTGTTTTTTCTGCTTTTTCACTACCAATGAGCTCCATAATAGCGTTACACGCCATCTTATACCCTACTGATTTATGCCCTGCAAAACCAGGAGACATAACGGGTATAACTCTTATACCATGTTTGTTTTCTGCCGTCTTACAGACTGCCTTTACATCATCTCCAATAACACCTACTATACATGTTGCATAAACAAATATTACCTTTGGCGCATAGGTTCCCACCACTTCATCAATGGCTGCCCCAAGCTTCTTTTCACCTCCAAAAATAATATCTTGTTCTTCCAAATCCGTTGAAAAACTATTCCTATAAAGATCCTCACCACTTGTCAAACTCCCTCTTATATCCCAAGTATAACTTGCACAGCCTATTGGCCCATGAACGATATGAAAGGCATCAGTGATTGGATTAAGTACAACACGGGCTCCACAGTATACACAAGCTCTCTGACTGACAGCTCCAGATACACTCTCAGAATCACAACGCAAGGTGTCTGTCTTACATCCATCTTTACAATAAATAAAATCTTCTCTTTCTTTTAACAGCGTGTTACCTTGAAGTGCAGTACCTTGATCTATTCCTTTCATAATCTCAACTCCTTTTCGTCTTCATTTTATTTGCAAGGCTCCCCACAGAACTCAGAGGGTATATTTTGTTCCTCAGAGCCTTGCAATGTTTAATTCCTTCTATATTAATCACTATTTAGTTTTTACTTAGCTTCATATATTTCACAGAATGAGATTCCGCGTATTTGATATTTAAAAGGTTTTGATATTTAAGTTGAAAACTTTCTTCTATATTAAATACTCTTTTTTCTTCTTATTTCTTTTTCTTTTCTCTCTTAGCTTTGGAAGAGCTCTTGGTACTTATCGTCTTGCAGAGAGATTTTAGTATTCGGAAGTTGCCTCTGGAGTGTATCCCTTCTTACGAAGGGGCGTAAAGAAAATCTTAGAGAATTATTCAAATGGTTTTTAGGGAGACTGTCTGAGCAGCACTTATAAAATTTGCCTGCAAATTTTATAAGTCGCGAGTTTCGACCGTTCATTTGAAGAATGCTCTTAGATTTTTAGAAACACGCAAGTGAGCAACTGGAGAATGCTAAAATCTCTCGGCCGCCCGTAAGAACCAATGTGATCTTACATTACCATTTCCATATCTTCTTCATTACAATCCCTATCCTGTCTATCCATTAAGGCTGTTAGGATAAGCTCAACAAGTCTCATTGCCCCTTTATAGCCTACAATCGGCATATAAGAATGCACATATCTGTCAATGATCGGAAATCCTGCTCGAACCAGAGGAATATCTTCTGCTCTTGCAATATGTTTGCCATGTGTTCCACCGATCATAAGATCTACAGGGTCATTTTTAATCCATTGATGAAGTTCAAATAAGTCTCCGGCAGCTTTTGCTGTGCAACCAGTAACCCCTGCTTGATCAAATAACTCTTTTGCTTTTTTATTAAAAATTTCTCCTGGTGTACCTGTTACAACGTATTTAGGAATCATCCCCATTTCAAGAACAAGTGCTGTAATACCTAAAACTGTATCAGGGTCACCGTAGATCGCTACTGTTTTGTTGTGGAAGTATGGATGGCCATCGAGAATAGTATCCACGAGCTGACCACGTTCTTCTTCGATTGCATAAGGTACTTCATTTTTTGTGAAGTGTGATAATGCCATGATATATTCATCAGTTGCTGCAATACCAATTGGAAGAGGCATCGCTTTATAAGGTACACCGCATTTTCTCTTAAGCTCATTGGCTGGATTTTCTGTTGTAAGCTCTCCTATAGCCAGTGTAAGCTCACTATCTCCCATAGTTTGGATATCTGATATTTTTGTACCGCCTTTTGGATACATATCATAATTACCTGTCATAGGAGCATCTAAAACCCCGCTTGTATCAGGAAGCATTGTATAAGAAGCACCCATAAGCTCTGCAAGCTTTTTCATTTCTCTCATATCGCCTGGATTTACAAAGCCAGGTATAAGGTTAACCTTGCCGTTACTTACCTTTGTAGATTTCGCTAAATATTTTATAAATCCTGATATCATGTTGCCATATCCAGTAATGTGAGAACCTACATAGCTTGGTGTATTCGTATGAACAACTATTTTACCTTCCGGTATAGGTGAGTCCTGAATAAATGCATTAAGGTCATCCCCTATCGTTTCACTTAAACAAGTTGTATGCACTGCAATGATATCTGGATTGTACATATCAAATATATTTTTGATTGAAGTTTTAATATTTGCACCGCCTCCAAATACAGAAGCTCCTTCTGTAAATGAGCTACTTGCAGCAATTGCTGGTTCTTTAAAGTGTCTTGTAAGATACATACGATGGAAAGAACAGCAACCTTGTGAACCATGGCTATGAGGCATACATTTATGCACACCAAGTGCCGCATACATAGCGCCTACTGGCTGACAGGTTTTTGCTGGATTGACTCTTAAAGCACTCCTCGCCGATAACTCTTTTGGTGTTAAATCTAACATTATGCTTCACCTCCTGCTACTTGCCCTTCTAAAATTGGTTCAACTTTCCATGGTGCCCGCACAAAGCTCCATGCTGGTGTATAAATACCCATTGTTACGTCTCTTGCAAAGTTTACCGCGCCGCTAAATCCTGCATAGGGACCGCTATAATCATAAGAGTGTAATTGTCTTGATAGGATACCACCCTTTTGTGCTACATATTTATCTTTGATCCCTGAGAAGAATACATCTGGTTTAAGAAGTTTTAAAAACTCTTCTGTCTCATAATGGTTAAGGTCATCGACAATAAGCGAACCATTTTCCATATCTTTAATCATACCGCCATATGATTCAAGCCCAATTTCTTCTTTTAATTTTTCATATCTCTCTTCAGATAAGAAGACTTTATATTTATCAGGTACTTTTTCTACTTTAATAGATTCAATACTCTTACTATCACCATCTTGTTTAATAGTTGGTATGACTTCACGGCCTTCATAGTCATCTCTATGACCAAACTCATACCCTGCAAGTATTGTCTCCATATCTAATTCTTTAAGTAAGGTTTGATAGTGGTGGGATCTTGAACCACCTACAAATAGAGCCGCTGTTTTACCTTTTAATTTTGACTTATAGTATTCCATATCATCTAGTATGTTTGCTACTTCATCAGCTATTACTTCTTCTGTTTTAGCAGTAAGTTCAGCATCATCGAAGAATTTCGCCATGTTTCTCAGTGCTTCTATCGTTCCTTCAACACCGATAAAGTTAACTTTAAGCCAAGGGGTACCGTATTGCTCTTTCATCATTTCTGCTACATAGTTGATAGAACGATGACATTGAACAAGGTTTAAGTCTGCAACATGTGCACTCTTGATTTCTACATAGCTTCCGTCTCCTGGAAGTGAACAGATAATATCGTAGCCAATTCTTTTAAGAATCCTTGTGATTTCCCATCCATCACCACCAATATTGTATTCACCTAAGATATTGATAGCGAATTTTTTAGGAATTCTATCCCCTGTTCCTATAACATGTTTGATAAGTCCATTACTTGCTATATGGTGACCACCTGACTGACTTACACCTTTATAACCTTCACAGCTATAAGCCATTACTTTTCTTCCATATAGTTTTTCTGCTTCTGCTGCAACAGCGTGAATATCATCACCAATCAGACCAACGGGACATGTTGAACAGATAACAATCGTTGCTGGATCAAAGATTTCTACTGTCTCTTTAATCGCCTGTCTTAGTTTCTTTTCACCACCAAATACGATATCAGCTTCTTGCATATCAGTAGATAAGCAGTATTCAAGGAAGTTTTTAGTATCTTCATCACCTTTAGCTTTATGCCGACGGGTTCCCCATGTATAAAAACCACATCCAATAGGTCCATGGGTAATAACTGCTGCGTCTTTTATAGGAGAAAGTACAACCCCTTTACAACCCGCATAACAACATCCACGATTAGTCATAACCCCCGGCATGGTTCTGACATCAGCTGCTATTTCCTGCACTTCATCTGTTTTTTCGAGAATATGTTTTTTACGATTTTTGTATACTTTCGAACTATATTTATCAAGTACTTTTTCTATACTACTCATTTATTTCACCTCCAACTTTCTAGATTAATAGGCATCTGTAGCTGCTTCGCCGCTTCTTACTTGGTAAGATTCCATAATAGGAATAACGAATATTTTGCCGTCTCCAGGATTACCTGTTGTGTTTGTTTGAATAATGATATCTACTACCTTTTCAACATCATCATCACTTACGATAAGTGTAAAAACTCTTTTTGGAATAAGCCTAGCACCTTCTGTAAGATGCTCTCCAACTGCTGTAGCGGGGATAACGCCATCTGCAATAACGCTTTCTACCATAGAAAAATCTACTTTTTTCTTTCCCCGGCCCAATACTTTCCTACAGGTAAAAGCTGGATATCCCGCTGATGCAAGAGCTTCTTTGGTTTGATTAACCTTATTTAAACGAATAATGGCCATAACCTCTTTCATCTTGCTTCCTCCTTTTTATAATCGTCTTTTATAATCCTTTTTTACCTGTACTAATTGTATAAGCTTCTTCAACTGGACTTACAAAGATTCTACCATCTCCGAAGTTTCCTTTTTCGCCTGTGCGGGCTACACGCATAATGATTTTTACAACATCATCTTTGTCTTCATCTTTTACAACTAAAAGAATCATTTCTTTTGGAATCTCATCGTAGTACATATCTCCTACTTTAATCCCTTTTTGTTTACCTCTACCCATAACGTCCATTTTTGTTACCGCTGGAAAGCTTGCATCACTGAGTTCAGAAAGAACTGCCCCAACTTTTTCAGGTCTTATAATCGCACGAACCATTACCATATGAATATCCTCCCTAAATTATATTTATAGTTTTATTAGCTTTAAGCTTAAATATCTAAAATACCATGTTCCATTAAGATCTCTTCTAATCTATCTTGAGGCATTGGTTTTGGAATAACAAAGAGTTGATTACTGTCCATGGCATTTGCAAGGCCTCTGTAAGCATCTGCTTGCTCTGCTGTAGGATCGAAATCTATAACTGTTTTTTTGTTAATTTCTGCTCTTTGAACCATGTTATCACGTGGTACAAAGTATAGAAGCTGACTGCCAAGTTCTTTTGCAAATGCTTCAAGAAGTTCTTTTTCACCATCTACTTTTCTACTGTTACAGATGATACCACCAAGCCTTGTGCCACCTGTTGCCGCATATTTTTGAATACCTTTACAGATATTATTTGCAGCGTATAACGCCATCATTTCACCGCTGGCAACGATATAAATCTCTTGTGCTTTACCTTCACGAATAGGCATTGCGAAACCACCACATACAACATCACCTAAAACGTCATAGAATACATAATCTAAATCATCTGTATAAGCACCTAATTGTTCAAGCATATTGATTGAAGTAATAATACCGCGTCCTGCACATCCAACACCTGGTTCTGGTCCGCCAGATTCAACACATCTGATGCCGAATGCACCTTTTTTCAAGATGTTTTCTAGTTCTACATCATCCCCTTCTTCACGAAGCGTATCAAGTACACTCTTTTGAGCAAGGCCTCCAAGTACAAGTCTTGTTGAATCAGCTTTAGGGTCACACCCAACTATCATAATATTTTTGCCCATTTCTCCAAGCCCTGCTGTTAAGTTCTGTGTTGTTGTAGATTTTCCAATGCCACCTTTTCCATAAATAGCTACTTGTCTCATAAATCTTACCTCCCTGTTTCCTATAGTTTTTTACTGATAGCGATTTTTGCACTTTTAGATAAGCAAAAGGGGCCTAACTTTCCCGATCGGTTTGATCCGGATGCTAGACCCCTTTGTCAATGCATTTTTGTTTTCTTATCTATGCCATTAATGTTACACCATAACGTTCTTCTTCAACAATAAACGTATTAATATAAAAATAGCTAATTTATTATAATTTTTTTAGATAAAGTATACAATTTATTATAATTAAATATTAAATATTTATTTTCTGAACATTACTTATATATTCTTATTAGTTTAAAATTATACTACGCTTTTTAATCCCCTATCATAAAAAGAGGTCTAGAAAATTTTCTACTTAAGAAATTTTCTAGACCTCTTCGTCTCTTATATTTTTATATCATACAATATTTTGAATAAATTGCAAGTAAAATTTAAAATGTTTTTTTACCAGTTGGTGCCATGTATTTCTCTATCCTTAATTGCAACAATGTGATTGTCATCGTCCAAAATAAGTACATTAGGCTTAAATGTACGCGCTTCCCCAGCATCCATAAGCGCATAAGCGATGATAATAACTTTGTCGCCTACTTGTACCAAGCGGGCTGCTGCGCCATTTAAACAGACAACGCCACTCTCTGCCTCTCCCTCTATGGTATAGGTTTCAAACCGTTCTCCGTTATTAAGATTCACTACTTGAACCTTTTCACCAGGCAAAATATTGGCTTGCCTCAGTAGATGCGCATCGATAGTGATACTTCCCACATAATTAAGATTGGCCTCTGTTACTGTTGCTCGGTGCAGTTTAGATTTAAAAAGTGTCAAAAACATAGCTGTCCCTCCTGAGGTTTGATTAACTTATTATCAATCAAACGTGTTTTTCCAAACTTAACAGCCACAGCAAGCAGTACCTCATCATTAATTGTGTCAATTGATTCTAGAGTCTTCGCCTCCAAAATTTCAATATAATCAATAACTGCTAAGGGTGCCTTTGTGATCTCTTCTTGAACTGCCTGGATGACTTCCCTAACATCAGTTACACCCTGATGTACTAGCTCTTCACCCTTTTGAATACTTCTATATAATATTAGCGCTTGCCTTCGCTCTTCTGGATTTAAATAAACATTTCTAGAGCTCATAGCTAGACCATCTGCTTCTCTTACAATAGGACAAATATTTAATTTAACCTGCATATATAAATCTCTAATCATTTTCTTGATAATTAAAGCTTGCTGCGCATCCTTTTGTCCAAAATATACCTGATTGGGCCGTACCATGTTTAACAAAATATTGACTACTGTGGTGACGCCCTTAAAGTGTGTGGGTCTAGAAAGACCACATAAGGTTTGTGTAAGTGCCCCCGTTACTTCTACTTGTGTAGCCGCGCCATCTGGATAAACTTCATCTACCTCAGGATGAAAAACCACATCTGCACCTGCCGCTCTTGAAAGTTCATAATCCCTTTCAAGATTTCTCGGATACTTATCAAAATCCTCTCCTGGGGCAAATTGTGTAGGGTTCACAAAAATACTGACTATTACTAAATCATTATTGGCCTTTGCTTCTCTAATTAAAGATAGATGCCCTTCATGCAAATAGCCCATAGTAGGAACAAAGCCTAGGCTTTTTCTGGATCGTTCATGATTATCTAACCAAATGTTTAAGGCTTGTACGGTTTGTATTATACTCATGATTGTCTCCTTTTTTCCTCATATAATTTTTCAAGCAGCTCCCCATCCATACTAAAAGTATGTTTTGCTTCTGGAAATCTTTGCGTTTTAACTTCCTCAATATAGTTACTTACCGCATCGTTAATATTTACTTTAAGGTTGGCATACTGTTTGACAAACTTCGGCGTAAAATCACTGTATATGCCCAACATATCATTAATAACTAATACTTGCCCATCACAGTACTTGCCAGCGCCAATACCAATGACAGGTATATGCAGTTTTTCACAGATAAGTTGTGCAAGCCCCTCCGGAACAGCTTCCAGCACAATTCCAAAAACTCCCGCTTCCTCTAAGGTAAGCGCATCTTCAATTAATGCTTTAGCTTTAACTTCATCTTTACCCTGAACTTTAAATCCGCCTAAAGTATGGATAGATTGAGGCGTTAACCCTAAATGCCCCATCACAGGAATCTGGGCATGTACAATGGCTTTAATCGTTTCAACCATAGATCGCCCGCCTTCTAGCTTAACTGCATGTACTTTGCCTTCTTGGACCATTCGTCCCGCATTTCTCACCGCTTCTGTGATACTGATATGATAAGATAAAAAAGGCATATCGCCGATCAACATGGCTCTCTTGGCCCCTCTGGCTACACTTTTACAATGATAAAGCATATCCTCAAGTGTTACTTCTAAAGTAGACTCATAGCCCTGAACAACCATCCCCAGCGAATCGCCAATGAGGATGGCATCCACACCACCTTCATCAATGATTTTGGACATGGAATAATCGTAAGCTGTGAGCATTGTGATCTTCTCTTTTTTCGCTTTAGCTTCTAAAAAAGATTGTATTGTAAATCTCATATTCATAGCAGGCACACCTTTCTAAATAAATTGAGACGGCAGATACCCACTTTTCATCTTTCAAATTAATTTTTTTAATAAAAAAGTCTTTTTAATCTGCCAGCGCAAACTAAAAAGACATACGTATCCTATAAATAGATATGATGCTGTCTCTGTCCGAGTGGATCAAAGCAGATATTTCTATGGATTTAAGATTTGAAAGAGAATTGCCTAGTGTACAGTTCATATAGATACCGTCATCTATCATTAGGATAATCTATTTTCAAATAAAAATCAATGCTTGTGTTTTATAGCCTATGTGGCAAATGTTGTTTAATCAGCACACTTCTCGTCAGCACTATACTCTAGCGTCTCTTCCTCAGTAGCGGTCTTTCTCGTCCATATATAACAGGAAACACAGGCTGCAATAACTACTAACATCCCTTTTACAAAAGCCTTATCAATTATAAATAGTATAGAAAATCCAATAGTCAGCCAAAGAAGAAAGATAGATTTCTTCTTTGCTTTAAGTGGAATACCCTTGCCCGAGACATAATCTTTAACATAAGGCCCTAAATATTTATTTGAAAGCACTAAGTGATATAATCTAGGACTGCTTCTTAGGTAGCATGCAATTGTTAAGAGCACAAATGGCGTTGTTGGTAATACGGGTAATAAAATCCCCAAAATACCAAGTGCTAAACTAATGGTTCCTATAATAACGAGTATAATTTTCATGATAGCCCTCTACTTTTTATTTTTGTACTTCTATTTCTCTAGTTATTTTATCAATAACATCCTTTACATCAAGTTCTCCTCTTTCACTAATCATCTCCAAAGTGGCTACCGAGGACATGGTTTTGAATAAGAAAGGATTTTTTAATTTAGCAAATTTAGGTGACAACGTTAACAAATAATCTTTTATAAAAGGATATTCTTTTACAATATGTCCTAGAATAGTTTCTTTGTTAATGCCATAGGCATTTTTAGGTATTTCTTCATGGACTAGCTGCAAGTCTTCAGAATCTGATCTCACATCTAATTTTACTGCTTTTCCCCCATCTTCTGCTTGTTCTTCATCACTGTTATGCCCTATTTCCCAAGATAACAATCTTTGACTGCCAGTTAGACTTCTAATATGGGTTACATCTTGCATCATTTCTAAAATACCTCTGAAATTGCCTTTTTCATCTCTTACTGCATTATAAATAATATAGATGAACTTGCCGCCTATTTCAAGCCAAAATTCTGCTTGATCCTGTTCTCCTGCTCTAAAGGCTTTGATGATTCTTTCAACTGTATCTACACTTTCTCTTGGATGGCAGTTTTGCACTTTACGTCCAATAACACCTGCGCTTCTTGGGAATACCCTATGCTTTGTATCACTGTAGAATTTAACGATCTCATTTTCATCTACGTAAGACAAGTCTACTTGTAAGTGTTTAAAAATCAAATTAATCTGTTCAAGGGTCAGCTTGCCTTGACTGACATCCAATACCTCATTATTACTGGGTGCAGTATTTAAAACACCGTGCTTACTTAAAACTGCTGCTAAGTCTTTTAACAGTCCATCATTTGATGCTGCTGTTTGATTTTGAACCTCTTGATGACCAAAAGGCATCGGAGCCTCTATCAGGCAATACCCTATCTCATCATCACCAATCCGCATTTCAATAAAGTCTTCCTCTGAAAGCAATTCTATAGCTGTTGGAAATAAAATCTCTATCTCCTTTATCATCATATCTTTTACCATTTCAATGACTTCATCTTGAAGCTTTATAAATACATCATCTTTATTTTCATCTAAATAAGTTTTAGCCTTTTTAATGATTTCTTTAATATTATTATCAAGTGTCCACATTACTTTAGAAGGCTTATCAAACCCTTTTCTTTCAAGTGCTGCGAATAGTTGATTTTGCTTTCTGCTAAAATGAATATTAATTTGACTGAGTTTCTCATAGATTTCCAACCACTGATTCTTGATAAACTTCTTTTGAAGCAAAGATTCCATTTGCTTAAGAACGCCTTTAATAGCATCTGTTTCATCCAGGTAAGTTCTAATAGGATGCCCCAGTGGCAGGTCTAATTCAGTAGACACCAAAACATCTTCAAAGATTTTTAAGATCTCTTCCATACGCTCTGCAAGGGTATCATCTGTAATACCATACTTTTGCAAATATTGCTCACAGATTGCAAATTCCTGTGCAGTAATTTGATCAAAAGCAGCATTCATTTTTTCTTTTGCCTCTGATAAACTTATTTGATCATTTAAAAAATCCAATTTTATGTTGACGATTTTTTTTATCTTTTCTTCATCTACATCTAAAAATTCTCCCATTTTTATAGCTTCTAAGGCTGCTGATGGATAAAAATAGACGTGATACTCTGTATCACTTATTTTCTCAACTTCTTTATCAAACCCCTTAGCTTCCATCATTTTATACATCGGAAAGGGCTCAAAATCTTTGATCACATGGATCCCTTCACCAGGCTTTAGATCTTCAATAGCCTTTGTTACACAATCTCTAAAAGATTCATGTTCTCCCCTGCCGTCAATTGTTTTATATGTTATATCTCTTTTCATAAGCGCTCCTCCTAAATTCCAACTATCTTTATGTCATTATGATAACACTTCTCAATTAAAACGTCCGTACCCTAAGTTACTTTTTATATTTTTATTTCTTTTATCTCTTTTTTTGCTTTATTTAATTTTTTATATTTAATAGTGATTATATAAAACTTACTTCTACTCTTTTTCACCTATAACCTGTTGTGTAGTACACCCAGAAATAAAATAACAAAACCGAACATAAAGTAAAATTTATGAACATATATTATAACATTTAGGAACACTAGCAAACGAGATAGGAGGCCGCTCAATGATTCCTGCCGAAAGAGAAACATATATTCTTGAACACCTTAGAGGAAACGGTGTCGTCAAAATAGAAGAACTCGCTAAAGCCTTAAGTGTTACGCCAATGACGATCCGAAGAGATTTAGAAAAGCTTGAAAAACAAGGCTTAGCCTTTAGAAGCCATGGAGGTGCAGTACTTAAAAACCCCTTACAAAAAGAGCAGCATTATGAAGAGAAAAAAATGAATAATTATTATAAAAAACAACAAATTGCAAAGGCTGCTGCCCAGTTAGTTAAAGATGGTGATACCATTTTATTAGATATCGGAACAACAACCTATGAACTTGCCCTTTTATTAAAAACAAAAAAAGACCTAGCCGTAGTTACAAATGACTTGAAAATCGCATTAGAATTGTATCCTACAGAACTAAAAGTCATGTTAACAGGGGGGCAAATCCAAAAAGAAACAGCTGGTGCCCTTGGCGCTGTAACCGAAAACTTTATTTCAAATATTAGTGTAGATATAGCCTTTATTGGTATATCCTCGATTAATAACAATTGGATGCTCTGTACCCCAACATTCGAAAAGGCTGCCCTAAAAAATAAGATGATTGCTTGTGCATCAAAGTCTGTCTTGCTGGCGGATGAAAGTAAATTTCATAAGGAAGCATTTGTTAAAATTTGTCCTTTAGATAAAGTGGATATGCTAATAACAAGTAAGGGCTTTACTAAGGAAGAAAGCAGCAAGCTTAAAAAAATGGCTATAGAGGTTATTGATGTTTCAGGTTATTGAGCAGTACCGCAAGATGATTTTAGTATTCTTCAGTTACTCGATTTCATGTTTCTAAAAATCTAAACAGTTTTTTGAAATGAACGGTCGAAACTCGCATACGCTCAAACAGTCTCCCTAAAAACCATTTCAAAAAACTGCTAAGATTTTCTTTACGAAACATTCCATAGGCAACTTCCGAATACTAAAATCACTTGCTACGTATTTGTTAGCATTAGCTAAAATCATGGAGTAGCCACCTGTAGCTGTCATCCTATAGTCTTTGAGTTTCAGCTGAAGTAGATTTATGAAGTTAACTAACTATTTATAAGAAGGAGGTACATAAATGGCTCAATGCATAGTCATAGCCGATGACTTAACTGGCGCTAATGCTACAGGGGTTTTACTTAAAAAACTGGATTTAAAAGTGACTACTTTATTAAATTCGGGCAGAATTAATTTTGATAATCTATCACAATATGATGTTATTACGTATCCTACCGATAGTCGTGGTGTGGACGCTGAGATGGCTTATAATCGTGTTTTTAATGCTGTCGGCCTTTTAAAATCTCCGAAAATTAAGCTCTATAACAAACGCATTGACAGTACTTTAAGAGGTAACCTTGGTGCTGAGATTGATGCACTGCTAGATGGTTTAGGTGATGATAGGATAGCTATTGTGGTGCCTAGCTTTCCTCAGGCTGGGAGGGTTGCTATAGGTGGTTATCTTCTTGTAAATGGTGTCATACTTCAAAAAACAGATGCTGCCAAAGATCCTAAAAACCCTATCAATACTTCTATTATTGAAAAGCTTATTAAAGCTCAAACCAAATATCCCATTAAGTCTATTTATTTGGATACTGTCTATGAAGGGGTAGGTGCTTTAAAAGATAAAATCATGCGTTATGCTGAAGAGGGTAGCCGTATACTTATTATCGATGCTCTGCAAATTGAGGACTTAGACATTATTGCAGAGGCACTTATTCAATCTGGAAAATCCTTTGTTACAATAGATCCAGGTGCTTTTACTGCGGCAGTGGCAAAAAAAACACTTACTACTCCTCTTAATATGGGTAAAAATAAAATACTAATGGTTATGGGCAGTGCTTCTACATTAACCAAAACTCAGATTAAAGAAGTATTTAGAGCATATAACGGCTATAAAATTAACATTCAAGTCAATAAGCTCATTTACAGTGCTGCAGAAAGAGAAGAAGAAATAGCGAGGATAGTGTATGCTCTCAAAAAACATCAAGACCAATTTGACCTTTTCTGTATTACAACCAACTATGATGCCACAGACTGTAAATTAGATTTAAAAACAATCTCCCGCCAGCTCTCTACTACAGATGAGGCTGTTTCTTTAAGAATCAATGAATCTCTTGCAGAAATGTCTTATAACATCCTAAAAGATATTCCTGGATTTGAAGGGGTTTTTAGCAGCGGGGGTGATATCACAGTGGCGCTGTGCAAGCGGCTTAATGCTTCTGGATTAAAGCTTAGTCAAGAAATCTTACCACTTGTTGCCTATGGCAGCTTAGATGGCGGGGCATTTCCTGATTTGAAACTCGTAACTAAAGGGGGTATGGTAGGCGATAAAGATACGACAAAAATATGCATTCAATATCTAAAGGACCAATTATAAAAATAAACTTTGGAGGTATTTTACATGAACAGACCCTATATTGGCATTCCCATGGGAGACCCTGCAGGAATAGGCCCTGAAATAGTTGTAAAAGCATTAAATGAAAAAAGTATTTATGAAATCTGCAAACCGGTTGTTATCGGGGATAGGCATGTTATTGAACAAGCTATAAACTTCTGCAGCTTAAATCTCAGTGTAAATTTAACCGAAAACGCAGCACTTGGCAGATATGAAGCCGGAGTTATTGACCTTATCGATCTAGACAACGTAGACCTTAGCGAACTTAAAATAGGTGAGGTTCAAGCTTTAGGTGGAAAGGCGGCCTTTGAGTATATCGAAAAATCCATTGACATGGCAAACTTAGGGGAAGTTGATGCTATTGCTACAACGCCCATTAACAAAGAATCTCTAAAAGCTGCTAATATCAACTTTATAGGCCATACCGAAATCTTAGCAGATCTTACTAATATCCAAGATCCGCTTACGATGTTTGAAGTTAGAAATATGCGTGTATTTTTTCTAAGCCGTCATGTGTCTTTAAGAAAAGCTTGCGATATGGTTACAGAAGAAAGGCTGCTTGATTATATTATACGCTGCACAGAAGCACTTAAAAGACTGGGGATAGACGAGGGCGTAATGGCTGTAGCAGGCCTTAATCCTCATAGCGGAGAACATGGCCTTTTCGGGAATGAGGAAGTCACAGATGTGGAACCCGCTATTACTCAGGCTCAGGCATTAGGCTATAAGGTAGTTGGCCCAATCGGTGCTGATTCTGTTTTTCATCTTGCACTGCAAGGTAAGTTTAATAGTGTTTTATCTTTGTATCATGACCAAGGCCACATCGCAACCAAAACATTAGACTTTGAAAGAACTATTGCCATTACAAACGGACTTCCTTTCCTTAGAACCTCTGTTGACCACGGCACAGCCTTTGACATTGCCGGAACGGGTAAGGCAAGTGAAATAAGCATGGTTGAGGCCATACGTTTAGCAGCCAAGTACTCTCATAGTTTTAAAAAGGAACACTAATTCCTTATTAAAAAATATATTAATTGGAGGGATTTTGTTATGGAAACAACTATTCTAGGGGGACAATTGATTCTGGGGTTAGTGATTGGTATTGTTGTTTTAGTTGCTCTTATTTTAAAAACTAAAATTCATGCCTTTTTAGCGCTGATTATTGCAGCTGCCCTAACAGGACTTATTGGCGGTATGCAGCCAAATGATGTGGTTTCAACAATATCTAAAGGGTTTGGAAATACTTTAGGAAGTATTGGTATTATTATTGGATTTGGCGTTATGATGGGGGAAATCTTTGAAAAATCTGGAGCCGCAGAGAAAATGGCTATGGTCTTTTTAAAACGTTTAGGCAAAAAAAGAGAAGAACTAGCGTTGGCACTTACAGGATTTATCGTTTCAATTCCTATTTTCTGTGACTCAGGTTTTGTAGTATTGTCACCTCTTGCAAAAGCTATCTCAAAGAAAACAAAAAAATCTGTCGTATCACTGGGTGTAGCATTAGCTGTGGGCCTTGTAGTAACACACTCTCTTGTACCGCCTACTCCCGGACCTCTAGGTGTTGCAGGCCTCTTTAATGCAAATGTCGGTACACTTATATTATGGGCCATTCCTCTAAGTATCCCTATGGTTCTAGCAGCGATGGTCTACGCCAAATGGATTGGTAAAAAGATTTATCAGCTGCCAAATGATGCCGGTGATGGTTGGATTCGACCTGAATACCAAAAACCTATACTCAACTTTGACACATCTAGTACTAAAAATCTTCCATCAACTTTTATGGCTTTTGCCCCTATCCTGCTTCCTGTTATTCTTATATTACTTAATACGGTTGTTACAGCTTTAAAATTAGATAGTCCTATAACCGTTATTATTCAGTTTATTGGTGCACCTGTTGTTGCTGTTGGCCTTGGCTTAATTGTTGCGATCTATGGATTAACCAGAAGTGAATCAAGAAAAACGACGCTTGAAAATATGGAAAGAGGTATAAAAACTGCTGGTATCATCATCTTAGTTACTGGCGGCGGTGGTGCCCTTGGTCAGATTTTACGTGACGGCGGTGCAGGACAGTACATAGCAGAACTTGTAGCCGGGACAGCTTTGCCAGCTATTTTATTACCTTTTATTATTGCTTCACTCGTTCGTTTAATCCAAGGAAGCGGCACAGTTGCAATGATTACCTCTGCATCTATCACGGCCCCAATACTTGCAACCATGAACGTCAACCCCGTATTTGCTGCACTGGCTGCTTGTATCGGTTCACTCATATTCTCATATTTTAACGATAGCTTCTTCTGGGTGGTTAACCGTCTTTTAGGTATTGAAGATGCCAAAGAGCAAATCAGAGTATGGTCTGTAACAACTACCATCGCTTGGGCGGTTGGTATTGTAGAACTATTGATCGTTAACGCCATATTTGGATAATCTCTCTTAACCATAAAACTCAATAACTGTAGTGCCAGGCACTACAGTTATTGAAGTTATTTAGCTATTCGGTTAGATTTCACTGATACACTTATGACTAAATGACTCTATAAGTATATAGATGCCTAGGCATAATGCCCCTATATAGACAAATACACCATAATCAAAAGCTTGATTTACAATAAGTTCAAAAATATTATAGCTTGGAATAAGTATAAATATTTTATCCAGTGGATTAGCTTTAATCAGCTTTAATAGGGGTAACATAAAAATCATTCCCATTATTTTAACAAGTGTCAGCCCCTGAATTTTATTTTTGCCTATTAAGCCTAAAATCAAAAAAACAAAGGGTGCGAGTAATAGTGTTTGGATAAGTATAAAAAACCAATATGCCCTTGGAAAAACGCCAAACATCCCAATCATTATGATCCCAAGTAAGTTTAATATCACTGCCATTGCGACTCGGAGTCCTATATAACCTCTTATGCCTAAGGGACTCACGGCATAAAAACTAAGCATATGCTCATCTTTCTCATCTAACATTCTAAAACCTAATACCATGCCAATAAAAAAAGGCATCAGAACTATAATCATATATTGAATAGCACCCTTATACGGTAACAAAAAATCTAATCTTAAAACAAGCAGATGATAGATTGCTATATATAGAATCGGCACACTAAGGATCATCCACACCATAGGATCCTTTTTCATATACCTGATATCATTTTTAAGCACTTCTTGATACATACACTCACCCCCTAAACAATTTACTATTTACTTTTGAAACTGTAAGCCAATAAATACTTAGAAGCCATACTAATAAAAATGTATTAGGAAATGCTAATATCTTTTCCCCTGTAATACTCTTTTCAATTAACGAAAATATAGAGTAGGTTGGAATCATCTTAGCAAACGGCAGCTTCATCCATCCAAAATAACTCATCAGTGGTAGTCCTGTTACTAGTCCGATTCCCATTATGCTTATCAAATACCCATTAATTGTCTTAGTATAAACCGCTGTTAAAATGCCTAATAGTGTAAATAGCATACTACTTATCGTAACAATACTAATAAGCCCGCCTATATTAAAGTCTAACCCTTTTACCCCTATCGCAAGTACAAGAGAAGTTATCAGAGAAATAAAAAGCATGGAGAACATCTTCCCCTTTATATAGTTTGCTGCCCCTAAGGGACTCACAGCAATTCCTCCTGTAACCCCATTTATTTTTTCAAGTAAAATGAATGCGCCTATAAAAACCATTCCCAGTATCGTAGGATCACTGAAAATTATAAGCGAAAGAACGAGTTCTTTAGATTCTTCCGGCACATAGCCAAGTAAGAAAAGATAAATGAGATTAACTAATATATAAATACCATATAGACCATTTTTGATCTGCAGTTTGACCTCGTGTTTTAGCCACGCTAGCCGTATCATATAAGTACCCTCCCCGTTACAATAGAGAATATTTCTTCAAGAGAAGGCTGTTTAGTATAAATTTGTTTTAAGTCCGAGTGTTTTATTGCCTCTAAAAACAGTTTGTTTTGATCTATTCCCTTCATTTCAAATTCTTGTATCCTATCCGTTGTTCTAACACATACTTTATTTTCCCCATACTCGTATTTTAAGAAAGCTGGCGTTCCTATCTTCTTAATTTCTCCCTCTACTACAAACCCTACCCTATCACAAACCTCTTCTGCAAAACTCATATTATGGGTGGTAAGTATTATCGTTCTTCCTAATTCTTTTTGTTTTAAGACAAGCTTTCTAATCACCTCTATATTATTAGGATCAAGTCCTGATGTAGGTTCATCCAGAAATAATATCTCCGGTGTGCCAATAAGTGCTCTGCAAAAATTAAGACGCATCTTCATGCCTTTTGATATCTGAGAAACTTTTTTAGTCTTATGTTCATAAAGGCCAACATCTCTGAGTAAGCTTTCTATACTTGCAGGCTTTGTATACAGCTTTGAAAAGGTCTGCATATTTTCAAGCACCGTAAGCTGCTCATAGAGATTTGGTAGCTCAAAACCTACACCAATCTTATCGTAATAAGTTGTTTCCATAGCACTAACTTCTTTCCCCATAACCTTAGCACTGCCTCTATAGCCTTTAAGAAGGCCCAAGAGAATTTTTTGAAGTGTACTTTTACCTGCTCCTGAGGGTCCTAAAAGTCCAAATATCTCCCCTTCTCCTACTTCAAAATTTAAATCCTTTAAGACATCTTCTTTCATCCTTGGGTATGCAAAAAATAGCTTTTCTACTTTAATCATTATGCTTCTCCTCCCCACTCTTTTGTCGTTTATAGAGTGCAAGTTTTTTATTTAACTGCTCACCGGTACTTTTATAATACATAAAAAAGGAAAGAGAAACAGCTAAATAAAGAATGATACATCCTATGGTAAATAGTCCTAAATGAGAAACATTTGAAGTATCAATCCATTTAAGCAAATGAGCGCCTATAAGAAGTGTCATATAAGATAATAAAAAATGAACAAGCACTTTATACCTTACGTGAAGTGTTTTTAATATAAATTCGCCAAAAATAAGATAATAAATGAAAGTTAGCGTTATAGTAAGCAGTATAAATTGCCAAACCGTGATAAAATCCATAGAAGTCTTGCCTAGAAGCATATTGATAATAGTATAGATGATAATAGATCCTGTGAAAAACAATCCCCATACAAATTTAAATTGTACAATAATTTCCATATATTTCTTCATAAAAACCCCTCCTCTATAGTCCCAAAATTTCTTTTAAAATAGGTACATACTGCCTCGAAACAATGATTTTTTCATTATTCTCCAGGAGAACTTCTAACTTACCATTTAATTTTGGTGTGAGCTTCTCGATCTTACTCATATTAATGATAGTAGATTTGCTGGCCCTAAAAAAATCATGATCAGAAAGCTTACTCTCAACTTCATAAAGCCTAAGAGGCGACTCTAAAACCTGCTCTTTAGTATAGATAAAAGTCTTTTTATCCACACTTTCAAAGTAAAGAATATTGTGAGGATCAATTAATTGAGTTGCCTTTCCGATGACACCAAAGATTTTTTTCTCAGAGTTCTTAAGCATTAAAATAAGCTTTTGAGTCTCCTCATTAACCTCAGAACATTTAATGATTATTTCAGTTTCCAGATAATTTATTGATTCATCTATAGTTACTTTCACTGAATCCACCTCCTGTAAAAACAATGTTCTTACTTACACTATAGTCACTATCTTAGATTTAGTAAATAATTATCCTACCAAGTTGCATAGAAGAAATACCAAGTTGCATCTTTGACATGAATATTGGAGACCTGTCCCCATACCCACATACGTCTTAGTAGATAATCGATACACAAAAAGATGTTCCAAAGACAAGTATCCCTCCCCTTTAGAACATCTTATTTTTAGTCATTCACCTATTTTAATACGTAACTTCTGTTAAACATAAACCTTTTGCCTTAGCTATTGGCCCACCCTCTGGCTTTTTCTTTTCATCTAATAACTTTTGTACATCGGATGCTTTCAATTTTCCTGTGCCTACTTCTAAAAGCATTCCACTGACAATCCTTGGCATATTCCACAAGAAATCATTTGCATTCATTTCTATTTTTATTATGCCATCATTTACAGTGATGTCGATAAAATTGAGTGTTCTAACCGTAGACTTATTACCCACTTTAAGTGTTGTAAAACTCTGAAAATCATGGGTCCCAACTAGCACTTGGGCTGCTTTTTCCATTTCAAATATATCAAGCTTATCATCTGTATGATAGGTGTATTTTCTATTGAATACATTTCTAAAAGTATTATTATCTATTGTATAAACATAGGTCATTGATTTTACATTGTATCTTGCATGAAATCTTTCCCCTACTTCTTGTATCGATTTTACAACAATGTCTTCAGGTAGAAATTCATAAAGGTAATTTAATATTATATCTTTACTGAGGTCACATGCTGTGTGAAAGTTAGCAATATAGTTTTCCGCGTGTGCCCCTATATCTGTTCTGTCACAGCCTATTACTTCTACTGGTTCTTCTGCCATCTTAGTGAGTACTGCTTGTATCTTACCTTGTACCGTTAAATCATTATCTTGTTGAATCTGCCATCCCTTATATCTGCTGCCATCATACTGGACTACTATCTTAAAGTTTCTCATGCTATTCCGCCTTTAGGTTATTTTAGGTTATATTGTTCATCTTAACACAAAACTATTTATTTACCTATTTATTTGTTTGTTCAAAGGCTATTATTCTCTCTTATAGATACTATCATTAAAATGATTGAAAAAACTCCAGTTCAGGGAATGAGCTATTAAAAACGATTTAAGCATAAAGTAGGTGTTTTAAAATAAGTTCTGGGGACAAATACCCACTTATTGGGTACCTGTCCCCTAATTCACTAATTTGATTTAGTTGATTTTTGTATTCTACTACTTTAATAGCCTTACTTTAATCTCCTCATATACTCTATTAGGAATGCAAAAATCTCCGCCTCCGCTGCCAAGGGAAACTTCTGGCCTATTGCTTCCATGAAAATCTGATCCGCCGGAACATAAAAGGTTGTATTTTTTTGCTAGATATTCCCCATACTTAGTATCTTCCTCACTAAAGGATGGGTAATAACATTCGATACCATCTAATCCTAAGGACACCAAATACTTAATGTGCTCTTCTTTTTCATACTCCGTATAACCTGCAAGTCCTATCATCTTAGGATAATGTGCCAAAAAAGAAAGTCCTCCAGATTTTTTAATCATATCTATCGTTTCATCAACCTCTAAAAGCTCTCCTTTTTCGTAGGCAATAGGGTCTAAATATTTTTCCCAGGCTTCCTGAACTTTCATGCATATCCCTTTTTTGACTAAACATTTGGCTATGGTTTGTCGGTCTAGGTATTTTCCAACAGCAAATTCTGTTAATTCTTCTATATTTATAGAAATACCTTGCTTATTAATGAGTCGCAAGATATTTTCAACCTTTTCTTCTCTTGTTTTTCTAAACTTAGTATATGTTTTTAAAAAAGATGCGTTTTTAGTATCTATACCAAGTCCTAAAATGTGAAGCAACCTACCGGTTTTATAGGATGCACTAACTTCAATTCCATCTAAAAATTCAATATTATATCGACTTGCCTCCATTTTTGCCTCTTCAAGACCTTCTATGTTATCGTGGTCCGTTAAGGCTAGCAATTTTATTTTTTTCTCATAAGCCATTCTTATTATTTCTTTAGGTGTATTACTCCCATCAGATACCGTAGAATGCACATGCAAATCTATCATAGCAATATATATCCTTTCTTCACTCAGATCATACCTTGCAATATCTAATTTGCAGCCTCTATCTAGGTTACAAATACTATTGTAAGCTTTCCCTAATAGTATAACAAAAAATGGACATTTTGCACATATTTTTTATCTATTTTTTATGCATTGCTACTTATATCAATTCTAATAAACTCTTACTTCAAATATTCTCGCTTCTCCCACTCCCTGCGTAGTATAAATAATAATTTTAACCTTATCACCATATACGCCAGAAGGCATTTGATGTTTATTGTGCCTTAAATAATTATGTTTAATCTCATGAGTATAAATAACCTTATCTCTATCTATTATTTGTATTGCATAATGTTTAGCTAGTGTTCCAGGCAGTCCTTGTATCTGATTGGAGCGAACAACGTCTGAAAGCGTGGTTGATATTTCAGTTGATAGTGCTGAGTCAAATTTAATATGCACCTCTTTTATTTCTTGTTGACCCGCCAGCTGAAGTTCAATCCATTCCCCATCGTTGCCTATGGCGTCTGAAATCCAGCAATTCACATTCTCTTCAACCATTCTAGCTACACCATTTATAACATTTATAGCTTTGCCTTTATCTGTTTCGCTGGAAGCTATTACCTTTGCCCCAAGAGCTTTATCGGCTTTATCTTTATTTTTATAACCCACTATATAACAGTCTTCTTTTAAGAGTTTTTGCTGTAGCTCTTTTATGTGAGTCCCTATTTCTCTTGGCATACAGTTATAGCCTATTGCCATAGCTGCTGCTATTCCCACGGCCTGCCCGCCTACTGCACAAGTTCCCATAATTCTAATAGAACCAAAAGCCATATGAGATGCACTGATATTCCTACCGGCCATCATTAAATTATTAATATTTTTAGAGTAAAAACATCTATAAGGGATAGTATATAGAGGCACCCTTATAAAATCCGTACTTTTTCCTTTATGTTTAAATCCTTCTGGTGGATGCATATCCATTGGCCATCCACCATAGGCTACCGCATCTTCAAACACTCTTCCTTGCAGTAAATCTTGTTCTTTAAGGATATAATCCCCTTCTATCCTTCGGCTTTCACGTTTGCCTGGTAAGAACTGCACCCAGTCTAATGTATAGTTTTCTGCACCATGTTCTCCACCATTTTTGATATGATCCCATATGCCATACACTGTCTTTAAAAGCTCATCTCTAATCTCTTCTGCATCATCAATCGTATTATCTGTGCCCCCCAGTTCTATCCACCAATAGCCGGAATCTACGCCATAATGTTCAAGCTTATTATTAACGGCGCTGTGTCCTCTGTACTTGAGATCTTCCTCTGTAAAAGTATAAGCCCAATCAGGTTTTTCAAAAGGTACAGGTCCCCCCATGTCTATCGCCTTAAACATAACGGTGTTCCCCATCGTATAATGATCTGCCTGCTCAGGCGCAAATTGTTCTCCAAACTCATCTTTTGACTCTCTTCCAACTCTATAGTTTGCCCCTGCTTTATAGGCAAGACTACTGTCTCCTGTACAGTCTATAAATATTTTGGCCTTAAATAAAAAGTCTTTTTCCGTAGTAAGCTGGTGTGCTGATACTGAAATAATCTCATTATTGTTTGTTGCCACATCTATCATTCTCGTATTTAAATACAGCTCTAAGTTCTCTTGAAAGTTTACTTTTTCCCAAAGTATCGTATCTAAAATAGAAAAAGAATGATTGGGATTTTTCTTTCTGTTTTCAAGTTGTATTTCTTCTATGATCCCTGTCTCTCTGGCATTCTCCCTCGTCCCATGCATATTAGCACCACAAATATGCATTCTTATTTCCGAACTCGCATTACCACCAAGTACTGGTCTGTCTTGAATAAGCGCTGTCCGAACACCATTTCTACTGCTAGCTATGGCCGCACAGACTCCCGCCAGCCCACCACCTACAACAACTACATCATATTGCTTATCTATATATGTCATATTTTTTCACCTCATTATTTTCAACTATAACTTACTCCACATCTCTAAAATTCTCCCTACCCTTTGACACTGCCACTTGCTAAGCCTTCTATAAAATACTTCTGTCCTAATAAAAAGACTAACACCATAGGGATAAGCGCTACTGTTGAAGCTGCCATAATAAGATGATCCTGAGAGAATCCTGATTCATCTATAAAATTAGTAAGCCCTACCGTTAGTGTGTATAGTTTATTATTTGTTAAAAAGATAAGTGGTGCCTCATAATCATTCCACCTCCATACAAAATTCAGTATAACAACAGTTGATACAGCTGGTTTAGCCAGTGGCAGAACGAGCTTAGAGAAAATACCAAACTCACCCATACCATCTACTCTCCCAGCTTCTAAAATTTCATTAGGTACTTCTAAAAAGAATTGCCTCATAAGAAATGTGCCTAAAGGTGTAAATAAACGTGGCAGTATCAGCGCCCATAAAGTATTAAAAATACCCATATACTTAAATAGTATGAACTGTGGTACCATAAGCACTTGGAAAGGCACCATCATCGTTATGAGATAAAGCATAAATAACTGATCTCTATATTTAAATTTCAGCTTTGCAAAAGCATAGCCCCCCATAGCTGAAGTAATAACTGTTCCTATTACAGATACAATAGTCGTTATAAAGGTGTTTTTGAAATAAATCAAAAAAGAAGGTGATTGATTAAATAAAACTTCTTTGTAGTTATTAAGTGACATATTGGCTGAAAATAGCTTGGGCGGATATTGATAAATTTCATTAAGGGGTTTAAATGAGCATATCACCATCCATGCAAAAGGAAATATGACTACACAAGCTATCAGCATCATCATAACTGTTAAAATCGTCTTAGTTTGTTTATTGGTTGTCTTCATACTTCCCTCCTAAAAGTTGTCTTCATGCTTTTTCTGCATTTTCCATTGGAATAAGGTCACTGCAAATATGGCGAGCAATAAGATCCATGCCATAGCTGCTGCATAGCCCATCTTATGATATCTAAAGCCTGCAATATAAATATAATGGGCAAGTACTGTAGTAGAAGTACCTGGGCCCCCACCTGTCATGATATTAATTGTTCCAAATATTTGGAAGGAACTTATAATATTGGTAATGAGTAAAAAAAACGTCGTGTTTTTTAACATAGGCACTGTAACATATTTAAATACCTGCAAAGATGTTGCACCATCAATCTGAGCTGCTTCGTAGAGTGACTTCGAGATTCCCTGAAGGCCAGCCATATAAATGATTACATTATAGCCAAGCCCCATCCAAATCCCTACTATAATGATAGCCGGCAGGGCCCATTGTAAGCTCCCCAGCCATCCTGGAGTGTTATTTACACCTAAAGTTCTGAGTACCTGATTAATGATACCTTGTGAAGGATTAAAAAGAATCATCCATATGGCTGAAACAGCTACTATGCTGGCAATGTAAGGAATGAATATCATAACCCTAATCACATTGCTGCAGTATACTTTATTATTCAGTATGGTAGCTATGACAACAGATAACCCAATAAGTACTGGGATCGTACACAATGTATAAATCAAGTTATTAATAATAGCCTGTATAAACCAAGGGTCCTTAAACATTTCTATAAAATTGCCGATTCCTACAAACTGGGTATTTTCAAAACCTTCAAAAATATTAAAATTTGTAAAAGCTACAACTAAAGAAAATATTACAGGCAATAATATGAATACAAAAAAGCCTATAAAATTAGGAGCTATAAATACATAGGGTTCCCAATTTAGCTTCTTTCTCTTTTTAGTAGTATTTACTTTTATGCTTTCTGCTTTTAGTTCCATCGACTGTCCCTCCTTATTTTAAATAGCTGACATTACTGTCAGCTATTTAAGTCAATCTATTATTTTTTAGCCTTACTAATCACATCATCTGCTCTTGATTTTAAGATGACATAGTAATCATCGTCTTTAGTCGCCCCTAAGAAGTATTTTTCTGATTCTTCTTTATAGATCTGCATAATTTCTGGAAGTGCAGTTGTTTCTGTTGCAATAACATATTTAAGACTTGGATCAAGCATCACTTTTTTATAAGCTTCTACGTCAAATCTTTCTTCTGGGTTTTCTCCTAAAATAAGTTTAACTTCATTTTCTTCTCCAAATGCATTATAAGCTGGCATCTTGGCAATATGCTTAGCGCCTTCTGTAGCCCAAAACTGAATGAACTCCCAAGCTTTTTCTTTATTTTGTGAATTAGAATTAATAGATACAAAGTTATTTAAAATAGATTGATATGGGTTTTCTGTGTTTGCATCTACTCTTGGAATAGGTGCAAAAGTTGTTATAAAGTCATGTGGAAATTCTGGATCATTAACATATCTTAACATCCAAGATGCAAAAGGCATCATCGCAATTTCTTCATTTAAGAAGGCTGGATGTGAAAATCTCTCTAACTTTCTGGAGAATACTTCCTCATAAGGGATAGCACTGCCTTTATCCATCATTTCTTTTAGCTTAGTATTTGTTTTAAAGATAGCATCATCAAAATTACTTGTGCCATCTGCTTTATATAAGTAGTTGCCGCCGAGCAGTGTTTGAGGCACACCTAGTGGCAGCCCATCGTAATAAATACATGTTCCATATACTTTTTTGCCATCTTTTTCACCTGTTAACTTTTGTGCAATCTCTACAAACTGATCCATAGTCCAGTTTTCTGGAATAGTGATGCCTTTTTCATCTAACATATTTTTATTAATCATAAAGCCAATAGGTTCTCTTGCTGTTGGAATAGCATATAAACCATCGTTAGGCTTTAAGATGCCATCCATTCCCCCGTGAATTTGACTGTTTACAAATTCTTCTGCATTAAGATTACTAAGATCTTCTATCATTTTACTATCTACACGTTTTTTCAAAAGATCTGCTGAGTATGTAAAAAATACATCGATTGGCTCACCAGATAGGAGTGCTGTATCAAGCTTTGTATTACCTGTATCATCATTCACATAACGCACGTATTCTACTTGCATATCAGGATTTTTAGCATTCCACTCTTTAACAATTTCTCCTGGGCCGCTTTCTTCTGGAACGCCACCCCATACCACAAGCTTGCCACCTGCAGCTGCGCCATCCTTTTCTTTAGGTGCTGCCTGTTCTTTGGCATTCCCCCCAGTCGTTGAAGCTGTATTATCTTTTGAAGTACAGCCTGCAAGTGAAGTTATCATGAGTGTTGCACATAGTGATAATCCCATTAACTTTTTTGTTAACTTCTTCATTATAAGTCCCCCTCTTTTATTAATCATTATCTTATTTGATAAGTTTATTATATTTCAAAACCGCCTAATAATCCGGCTATAATATTGACTGTTTTTAACACTTTTATAGTATAAACCTTTTGCATAATATTTTTTTATATTATTTTGTACATTTTCATTGTTATTTTGTTCTTACAGCTATGCAATTTATATACTATTTGACTCAAACAATAATTTACACATGCTAATACTTTATAAACTAAAAAATAACACCTTATGTACTTAGGTGTTATTTTTTATAAGTATATTCTTTTGATATTGTTTAGGCGTTACCCCTTCAAGCTCTTTAAAGACTTGAGTAAAATAACTGCAGTTAGTATACCCCATAAGCTCTGACACTTCTTGTATTGTTATTTTCTTCCTGGCTAAAAGTTCCTTAGATCTTTCAATTTTTATCTGATTAATATAGTCAATGAAGTTGGTGTTCATTATTTTCTTAAAGTACTTGGAGAAGTAGCTTTCACTCATACTGACGTGATCTGCTACATCCTTTAACTTAATGTTTTGGTTATAGTATTTGTTAATGTAAATAACCGCCTTATTAATAACTGCATCATAGTTTTCTTTTCGCTCCTGCTCTATAGAAGTCTTTATATCTAAAGCTATTTCTCCCAAAGACTTAACAGCTTCATCAATGTTATGGGAATCTTGGATGATTTGTCTTATCGTCTTATAGTTTGAAAAAAACTTATTAGGATCTATATCATATTTTTTAATGACATTAGAAAAGACACCAAATATATCCTCCCATTCCCTACTTTCTTTCCAAAACTCTTTTAAGATATAGGCACTCTTAAGAATCTTCTTTATCACTTTATTTAAAGTATCTAAATCTCCATATTCTATAGCGCTTCTTAGACTTTGCTCATGCTCCAAAGTAAAAAAACTAGGAAGTATTTTATTTTTATCTAAAGGCACATAGGCATTATTTTTACGCACATAGGTTATAGCTCTATTTATTGTATCTACCAACTCCTCTGTTGTCATAGATAGTTTAGGAATATAGTCTAGGGCACCTCCAAACTTTAAGGCTTGTCTTACCACATCCATGTCATTTACACAGCTTAGTACAATAGCAACAGTATAAGGACTACATAGCTTAAGCTGCTCTATAAGCGTCAGCCCGTCCATCTTTGGCATCTTAATATCGGTCAGGACAATATCAATATTGTTTTTTAGAATAAGTTCCAGCGCCTGTTCGCCGTTACTTGCTTCTATCACCTCATCTATACCTATTTCTTCCCAATTAACAGATGTAGCAATGCCCTTGCGAATTAATATTTCATCATCAACTATTATGATTTTCATCTCCAAGCCCCCCTCTCACTAATAATTTAATAGCGATAGTTATCCCCCCCGCTTCATTCCTGCTGATACGTAATGTACTATCATTTCCGTAATAAATCTGTATGCGCTCTTGCACATTTTTCACACCAATTCCTGAAGATTTTTTAGTACTTGTTAATAGCTCTTTTATTTGTTCATCACTCATTCCGCATCCATTGTCCTCTACTAATATATTCACGCTATCCACGCTCTTAAACAATCTAACTTTTATAATCCCTAGATCGTCCTTTCCTTGTAGTCCATGAATAATAGCATTTTCTATTAAGGGCTGTAAAAATAATATAGGCACCTCTAAGTCATAGAGTTCTTCCTCTACTTCAAAAACAACCCTAAAAGTTTCCCCATATCTCATCTTTTGCAGCTCAATATAATGATTAAGACATGTTATTTCTTCTTTTAATGTAATAATATCTCTGTTTTTACTTAAGGAATACTCAAGTATATACCCTAGTGAAATAATCATTTTTTCTGCTGTTTTTGCACCTTCCATAATACATAGCCACTTAATGCCATTTAATGTATTAAATAAAAAGTGGGGCTGAATCTGGGACTGTAGTGCTTCTAGCTTTGTTCTTTGTTTTTCTTCATAAATTCTCCTATTTTCCTCAAATAGTTCATTTAATTTTGTACTCATTATATTAAAATCTTTGCTAAGTTCCTCTACTTCCTGATTTGTTTTAGGAATTGCAATTTGAATGAACTTACCATCCTTTACAGTCCGCATAGCATCCCTTAATTTAGTTATAGACCTTGTCAGTCTATTGATACTAAGTATATCTGCACAAATAATAATGACTAAGACGATGAGATTAATCCCTATTGTAAAGTTTCTATAATAGCTTACCTTTCTTAACATATCCCTATAGGGAATGATTTGTACAACTTTCCAATGCGCTTTACTGATATTTCTTATACTAACAACTTGTTTTTCCCCTTTATAGGAAGCAACTTCATGAGATTCTAACTTTCTTTCTTGAATATAGTCTTTAAACCACTGTTTACTAAATAACTTACTCTTTTCGCTATTATTAATATACTCCAATATGATGTTGCCCTCATGGTCAACTAAATATCTTTCTGTATTTTGAAATTCATTGCCTGCAAATAATAGGCTGTTAATATTTCTTTCGTTAAATAACTCTATAGCTAAAACCCCAACTGTTCTACCATTTATATCTAATATATTTCTAGCCATGCCTATTATAGGTACTTGTTCATACTTTTCACTTGGAATCCCAGAAAACTCCTTCCACACAAAAAAGCCTTCTGCATTTAACGTCTCTTTAATCCAAGCTTTTTTATACGCTTCAAAACTGCTTATGTTGTTTTGTGCGGTGGTTGTATAGATGTCGGCTTGTTTATTATAAATATAAATATCCGCATTATAGGCATACAAGTGCGCTGCATTTATATTGGATAACTTTTTTGTTATCTTCCTTACCTCAGGAAGACTTGCTTCATTATTTTTAAGAGCACCGGTTATGTCTTGATCTAAAGTTATTGCATTAGAAGAAGCTATAAGGCTGTCTAATACTTGTTCTATATCTTTTGTAATTTTTCCTAGGTTCTGCTGAGATTGCAAAAGTAACTGCTCTTCCATAATATTTTCTATATAAAAATAACCTGCCCAAGGCACTATAATAAAAGGTATCGTTGTTAGTAAGATAATAATAATAAGAAATTGCTTTTTAATCGTCATCTAAGCACCTACTTTTATAGTTCTTTAAACTGCTGCTATTTTTATTATATATTATTAAATGCATTTTGTATCATACTGCTATAAAAATCTCTAATTCAGCTTCCTTGCTTAAACTTTACGAATAAGTGTATAATATACTGTATGATACGACCTCAGACTAAGGAGAATATAATGAATAACAATTTTATAGATTTAAAGTTAAATCAAAATATAATAAATGGTTTAGAAAAACAAAATATCACTATTCCTACAGAGATTCAAACGCTTACTATACCAGCTATCCTAGAAGGAAAAGATATTATCGCTGAATCTCATACTGGAAGTGGTAAAACCCTTGCTTTTCTTACACCTTTATTTGAAAAGATAAATACTGAAAAAAGAGAAATGCAGGCTATTATTTTAGCACCAACCCATGAACTTGTTATGCAAATTAGTAATCAAGTTACCTTATTAAGTAAAAATGCTGAACTCCCAGTAACTTCTACTACAATTATGGGAGAAGTGCATATTGACAGACAGATCAAAAAGCTCAAAGAGAAACCACATATTATTGTCGGAACCCCGGGCCGTATAATGGATCTTATTAAAAAGAAAAAAATAACCCATCAAACCATTCAAACGGTTATTATTGATGAAGCCGATCATCTGCTTGAACGCAATGAGGCTGCAACGATTAAGGCCATCTTGCATAGTATTCCAAAAGAAAAACAGCTTTGTATCTTTTCGGCCACTATTAATAAAAAAACAGTAGATGTAATAGCGCCTTTTATGAAAGATCCTATTACCCTTAAAACAGCTCCTAAGACAGCTCTTAATCCTAATATTGAGCATAAGTATATTGTGGTTGATCAGAGAGATAAGTTTGAAACATTAAGAAAAATCATCGCGGCTACAAATCCTGAGCGTGCTCTTATCTTTATAAGCCAAACTAATGAAGTACAGATGATTACTGATAAGCTTAATTATCATAAACTCGCTGCCGCAAGCATCTCTGGCAAAACTTCCAAAGAAGATAGAAAAACAGCACTTACACGTTTTAGAAGCGGCAAAATAAAATTTCTTGTTTCATCTGATTTATCGGCTAGAGGCCTTGATGTTCCAGAAATCACGCATATATTCCATCTAGACTTTCCAAATACCGCAAATGACTATCTGCACCGCGCGGGCAGAACTGCCAGAGGCAACTTTTCTGGTTTTTCTATAGGTATTATTGCCCACAAAGAACTTGCAGCCATTAGAATCTATGAGCGGGAATTTAAAATAAAAATTGCTCCTCAAAAATTATCTAACGGAAAACTAGAATCCGTTTAAGCCATTTAAACGTTTTGAATGTTTGTGATAAATTTCATTTGAAGATGAGGTAAAGTGATATAATACGAATAAAAGGAATAAACTAGTCTATAGATAGAATCAATCCGCAAGGCCTCTATCAGTTAGAGGCCCTCCTATGAAACACTTGGGTGATACATGTTACCTAATATATATTTTATCATTTTTTATATGCTTTTAAAAAGGAGGATTACTATGACAGCAGATACAAATACTATTTTAATAGCTTTTGGGCTGACCTTATTTGCGGGGCTTGCAACAGGAATAGGCAGCTGCTTAGCCTTTTTTACTAAGCGCACAAACACAAAATTCTTATCGATCTCACTAGGTTTTTCAGCAGGTGTCATGATCTATGTTTCCTTTGTGGAAATATTTGTAAAGGCTCTGGATTCTCTAACGCTTGAGTTTGGGGTAAAAAGAGGCGCATGGATGACTGTACTGGGCTTTTTTGGAGGCATGTTTTTAATTGCACTTATTGATAAGTTTGTACCAAGTTCTGAGAATCCTCATGAGGCTCACAGCGTAGAGGATCTTACAGATCCAAGTCATGCTAAAAATCATAAACTTCTTAGAATGGGTATGATGTCCGCTATTGCCATTGCAATACATAACTTTCCCGAGGGACTCGCCACCTTTATGGCTGCAATAAAAGATATTAATATCGGCTTACCTATAGCTGTTGCTATTGCTATTCATAATATTCCAGAGGGTATTGCTGTATCAGTGCCTATTTATTATGCTACTGGCAGTAAGAAAAAAGCCTTTTATTATTCCTTTTTATCTGGCCTTTCTGAACCCATAGGTGCTCTTGTAGGTTATCTTTTACTCTCACAATTTTTCAACGAGGCAACATTTGGTATTTTATTTGCACTTGTAGCGGGAATCATGGTCTTTATCTCCCTAGATGAGCTGCTTCCAGCCTCGGAGAAATACGGTGAACACCACTTATCTATTTATGGACTTATAGCCGGTATGATGGTAATGGCCGTGAGCCTGCTTTTATTCTTATAGTTTACTATTATTTTCTATAAATGCCTTTTCAACAGACATCTTTTCAATCATTGCCAGTATATAAAATCACCTCCTTGGCACACTAAAGTGATAAGGAGGTGATTTTATGTCTAAAGGAAACGGTATGTCTACTTACACTACAGAAATGTTAAAAGAAGGTTCAAAACAACCTAATCCGGAATCTGGGATTTATCCATCTAACAGGCATGATACTACTAAAAATGCTAAACACCATCTTGAAGGAAATGGTATTATTACAAAAGGAAAATAATAGATGTGGGACCTGTTAGATTATTACTAATAAGAAATAAGCCATTTTGACAGAATTAATTTCTGCTCAAAATGGCTTATTTTTATTTATTTTATTATTAGTGTTTAGCAGATATATTGTTATAATAAAAAATATAGATTAGATAAGGAGCTGAACAGCATGAAAAGAATACTTGGAAAATTTCAATATAATTCACCCGTTACATTAACTTTTGCTTTTGTTTCATTACTTGTATTACTACTAGGTGATATGACAGGCAGATTATCTACAAATTTGCTTTTTTGTGTCTATCGATCCTCTTGGACGGATCCTTTAACTTATTTTAGATTATTTAGTCATAGTTTAGGTCATGCAGATTGGAATCACTATGCTAGTAATATGGTTTTATTTTTGGTATTAGGACCTATGCTTGAAGAAAAGTATAAGTCAAAAGCATTGTTGATAATGATTGCAGTGACCACTTTGGTTTCTGGACTCTTTTATATTATTTTATATCCCAGCAATGTATTATTGGGAGCAAGTGGCATTGTATTTATGATGATCGTCTTAGCGTCAGTTGGAGGTATGAAAGAAGGAAAAATTCCTCTTACACTGATCCTAGTTCTAATTATCTATCTAGGAGGCGAACTACTAAGTATTGGTGCACAGGACGGTATAGCTCGCGGAGCGCACATTTTGGGTGGCGTATGTGGTGTAGGTTTTGGGCTTATGCCTAGGCGGATATAATCAGAGATACCGCTCTATATAAGAAATAAGCCATTTTGGTAGAATTGGCTTCTACTCAAAATGGCTTATTATGCTTCTTTTAGGCAATTTTAAACTTATCCACTTCTTCTCTTAATTCTTTAGCCAGCGTAAATAGCCCTTTCGCAGATTGCGCTATATCTTCTATAGAAGCAAGCTGTTCCTGACCTGCTGCTGATACCTCTTCCATACTTGCAGCTGACTGCTGTGCTACAGCTGCCATACTCTGTGTTTGACCTGATATACCTTTAGATTTTTCATTGACTGTCTGTATGGATGCTGCTGTCTGCTTAAAACCAGCTACAATACCATTGTAGGTCCCTTTGATTTTATCAAATGCATCTTGTGTAATACCCAGCGCTTTTTTCTGTTCATCAATAAGTGTCGTGGTCGTACTTATATTATTTACAACTTGCTTAGTCTTATCTGTTGTCTGATTAATAATCTCATTGATTACTTTAGCAGCTTTTCCCGACTCTTCCGCAAGCTTTCTAATTTCATCAGCAACTACAGCAAATCCTTTACCTGCTTCTCCCGCTCTCGCTGCTTCTATCGCTGCATTAAGTGCGAGCAGATTAGTCTGGTCCGCTATAGCAGTAATAATATTAATGGTATCAGCAACCTTTTCTATCATAATACTTAGTTCATCCATTGACTTATTGGTCTCATAGGATATTGCTATGTTTTCTTCCATTTTCTTAGATTGTATATCAACAGCCTTTTGTCCTTCTTGAATACTGTCAATAGACTTTACAGCATGATCAGCTCCTTCTAAAGCTTCTTTTGTAATATTATCGATCAGCTGTGCGACCTCAGTTAACGTTATGTTAATAGCATTAATTGTTTTAGCTTGATGTCCATTGCCTGCTGCTACTTGATTCATTGTCGTTACAACTTGCGTAATAGTTTGTACATTGTCATCAGTTGTTTTACTAAGACTATGCGAGTGTGAGGTAAGTTCCCCACAGATATTTTGTAATTTAAGAGCCATATCCCTTAGAACTTCTCTTGTATCACTTAAGGCTTCTCCCATTAAGCCGCTTTCATCTTTATACTTAAGTACTTCATCAAAAGACTCATCATAAACCAAGTCGAAACTTGCTGTTTTCCTTGTCAGCTCCGTCACTTTTATAATGGGTTTAGCGATATATTTTCCTAGGAAATAAGATATAATAATCCCTAGAATAAGTGATATGAGTAATCCTATAAGCACTGGAGTGGGCAAAAGAAACTGCCCGCCGCCAGTTCCTTTCTCAACACCTGATGCTACTTCTGCGCCACTTGGCATTTGCTGACTTTTATTCATATAAAGTGATGCTGCTACATTAAGTATTGCAACAATAATTGTATTCACAAGTGATAGCATAACGATTTTAGTAGATATTTTGTCCATAAGCATCTTCCTCTTTTGTTTAGTTTGAGATCGCAATATTTTATTTTCCCTTTACAGTATTGTTCATAGTTGTATTACCAGTAGTCGAAATGCTTCCTGAGAGCTGTGCTTTGACATTCTCAACTCTTGCCTTTATAAAGTTTACAATAGATACTGAGCTTACTTGCATGCCCATACCACCGTTTCGGCCATTTTTCATATCCCCCGGCACACCTTGTAGTCTTTCAGGCCTTTCCCCCATAGGCATTTCTGGTCTCTCGCCAGCTAGCATTTCTGGCCTTTGTCCAGTTGGCATCTCAGGCCTTTCGCCTGGAGTAAAATCTTCCGGCATATTTGGTAGTACTGGACTTTGGCCATCTGTTACGGCTACACGTCCTGTGCTCGGCGCAGCATTTGTTAGTTCATCTACTTCTGTTTCTGAATAAGTTATACTTGCTTCAAATTGTTCCATTGTATAAAACTTCGTAGGATCAGCCTTAACATAGGGTCTTATAATATTTGCCACCTGCGTTACCCTCTGTTCAAAATTTTCTAAATAGATATTAAGCTCTTCGATATAGGTGTAATACTTTTGTTTATATGCCTCAACTGCAAGTAAGTTATTAATAAGCGGAAGGTTTTTAATATCGACGCCCACTACCGGTTGGTCAATCGGAATAGTTGTTTGATTGCCTCCTCCAAATCCTGCTATAGACATATTATAGTCCCATGGAATAACAGTAAATCTACCATCTTGCCCATACAAATAATAGTTATGAGAGAAATTGCCGTTGTAGCTGTCATAGTTACCGAGAACAGTATTTACTGCGATATACTTCAATGCACTATCTACATCCAACACACTTTCAATATCACCCTTTTGCCCAGTAGGCATCTCATTTAAAACTTTAATAAAGTTCTTAAGATCTGTTTTAGTTTTATCTTTTCCTATTTTTAGCTCGCTCTTATCATAATTACTGTCTGCCACGTACTGTAAAGTACTGCCTTGCTCTTGCTTATAAAGACTGCCACTATCATCCCCAAAGCTTCTTTCTATAAAGCTATCATCCAGAGCTTCAACACAAAGGTAAAACCCAAAAAGTTCATCATTAATATACACATTTGCAAAAGCTGTCAAAGGTACATCCACTCCCATAGCCCTAAGCGCTTCATAACTTAGATATTCTCGCATATAGGAAGGATCTGAGTACATATTATTGACTACAAATTCGTCAAGCCCTAGGAGCGTCTGCCCTTTTACATATTTATCAAGTTTGATTCTAAAGCTGTAGCGATCGGAATCACTGCCCGCAACAGACTTTAGTGTAGAATTTCCTTTTGTTCTAAAACCTACATTTTCTACAGTAACACCCCCGACCTTAACCGTTGCACTTTTGTATTCTTCAGCCAAAGGATCACTCATCATACTTTCAAGATCTGCATCAGAAACATTAATACGAATGTCTATTACTTTGTCTTTTTGGAACAGTTTTTCATACCCCTTAGTATTTTGAGATGTTGTTGCTCCGATAACGTTAGTATTTAGAAAAACCCCTGTAATAAGTACCACTACCACTGAAACTGCTGCTATTAATTGTTTTATGCCTATATTTTTCATATTCATTCCTCCATTATTTAGAATTATGCTGCATCCGCACACATTGATAAGGTGATATTTAAATTTCCGTTTCTGCAACGCAGCGCATCCAGAAACTCTTTTTGATTGATTGCATTATCTACTGTAATGCTATAAACAAGTTCATAAAGACTTCCAAGATCTGTTGTCCTAACTCTTTTTAGCTCGTAATGTGTTGTAAATTTCTGAAAAATATCATCAAAGGCACCTTCATAGTTTAAGTCTTCTGGAATAACTATTTTTAATATTTTATGAGAAGATTTTTCTGCTCCAAAGTTAAATATGCTTAACATAAACATAAGAAAGCAAAGAGCAAAAGTAAATAAAATTGCATAACCATAAAAACCTACGCCACAGGCAAGCCCAGCTGCCATTGTAAAAAGTACATATGCAATATCTTTAGGATCCCCTGGTGCACTTCTGAATCTTATGATTGAAAAAGCTCCTGCCAGACTAAAGGCTCTTGCAACATTGCTGCCAATTAGGAGAATAATAATAGCAATAACTGTAGGAACAAGTATAAGTGTAAGCGAAAAATTTTGTGAATACGTCCCCTTATTCGAAGTCTTAATATAGCTCATACTAATCGCTCCTCCTAAAATAAAGGATACAATAATGGTTAGCAGTGCATCCATCAAAGGAATTGAAGAGGCTGCTGTATTTACTGTGTCTATGCTGAGTATTGTTTCAAACATGTGTTTAAATCTCCTTTCATATGTTGTGCATTTGCTACTGTTTTTTTATGTTGTGTACCATACTTTGAAAAACTTGCTTTATATGCCTTACATTCTGATAAAAGCTTCGATAACCAAATAGGTATACTGTCTTTCGCCTTCACTTCCATAAGCCACCTATTATCTTCTAAAAGTTTTTCTCCGTAATCTCCACACTCTAACTTAAGGTCATATCTTCTAGTTCTTATGTTGGTATCAAAAGTTATTCTTAAATCACTGCATTCTCTAGAAAACATAGCTGTTCTGTCATAAGCTAAGTAAAGTTTAGGTTCAAGGGTATAACGTTTTAAAATATATTCAATTTCATTAATAACTTGTTCATTCATATAATCTTTAATATCAGGTTTTATGCCTGTATTTACAAATTCATAGGCCTCATCAAGCTTTAATGTGGTTCTTCTTTTATTAACGAGCCCGCACACCTTCTTTTTAATCTCTAAATAACCTTCACTATCGCTATTTGGAACGCCATAAGCTCTAAGTCGTAATTTTTCCTTATACTTAGGTTTTTCTAAAGAACTCCTTATCAAATGATTATCTGCTGTGTCATAATAGATATTACTGATCGTATAAAACCCATTTTCCTTATTGTATTTATCATGTTCCATATAGTCACAAAGATAACCTTGCAGTTGTTCGTAGGTCTTATCATCTAGTAAAAACTTGTTTTCATATCTGTTAAAAACTTCTATTCCCATTTTTGTTACTCCTTCCATACTTCATTTCACTGTTTAGTGATCTATTTGAACTTATTGTACGAGTGCAACCTTAAAAGAACCTTAAATTTTTCAAAAAAAATTTAAGGTTCTATATCCTTTATAAGCTAATATATTTTTAAGGTTCTTTTAAGGTTTGCTATGCTATAATAATAAAAAGGAAATGGGGGTTATATAATGCGTATATTACTTGTTGAAGATGAAATACATTTAGCTGAAGCCCTTGTACAGATTTTACGTAAAAATAATTATACAGTAGATGTATCTTATGACGGAGAATCTGGTTTAGATAATGCATTAAGTGATATTTATGACTTAATACTACTAGATATTATGATGCCTAAAATGGATGGAATCACCGTACTTAAAAATATCCGCTTGCAGGGTCTTACAACTCCTGTACTGCTTCTTACAGCTAAGGGTGAAATAAGTGATCGGGTGATGGGTCTTGACAGCGGGGCAGATGATTATCTTCCAAAACCTTTTGCAACAGAGGAGCTTCTGGCAAGAATAAGGGCTATGTCGAGACGTAAGGGTGAAGTGGTCACAGATAACACCTTAAAATTTGGCGATATTATGCTTAACACTGCCAATCTTAAGCTCTCAGCTTTAGGAAAAGAGGTTAAGCTTACATTAAAAGAAAGTGAACTGCTTGAGTTTCTTATTTCACGTAAAAACGCAGCTACTTCAAAAGAAATGATTATTGAAAAACTTTGGGGTTTTGATGCTGATGTAGAGCATAACCATGTTGAGGTGTATGTTTCTTTTCTAAGAAAAAAATTAAACTTTTTAGATTCTAATGTAAGTATCACAACAGTTCGTGGTATAGGTTACAGCCTGGAGGTGAAAGATTAAATGTTTAAAGCCCTTAGAAATAAGTTTCTTATTCTTAACCTCATAACTATCTCCATTATGATGATGATTGCTTTTACATCTATTTACCTCATAACTTATAATAATACACATTCAGATATTAATAGAGAACTTCACAAATTAGCTGAATTTAATCCTAGATCTAACGAACCTCCTCTTGGGCGTTCTGATATGCCACCCATATCCAAGTCTGATGATGTCCCAAACATGCAGAAACGTTCCGTATCATTTACTATCCTATTAGACAGTACTTGGGATATTGTAAAAGTCAATTCTATCTTTGATATGGATGATACGTTTTATGAGGATGCAGCACAATCTGCACTTAGTAAATATAAAAGTCAAGGACAATTTAAGCTTGATGGCAATTACTGGGCATTTATGATTAGACCTCATCCTACAGGTTATAAAATAATTTTCTTAGATATTACTTTTCAGCAGAATATATTAATGAAACTAATCTATACCTTTTTGGCTGTAGCATTTATTATGCTTATTGTGATCTTCTTTATCAGCAGATTTTTTGCCAATAGAGCTATTGCTCCTATCAAAGAAGCTTTTAATAAGCAAAAACAATTTATTGCCGATGCTTCTCATGAACTCAAAACACCCCTCGCCGTTATTAACACAAATACAGACGTACTCCTGTCTAGTATTGGCACTTCTCTAGGTGATGAAGTGAAATGGCTGCATTATATCAAAGGTGAAGCTGAAAGAATGGCTAAACTTACAAATGATTTACTCTATCTCACTCAAGTGGATTACTCTGATATTCAAATGGTCTTTAGTGATTTTAATTTAAGTGAATGTGCAGAAAATATAATATTAACAATGGAAGCAGTTATCTTTGAAAATAATATTTCACTAGAATATGATATTAGACCAGATATTATGATTTCTGGCAGCATGGAACAGATTACCCAAGTTATTATTATCCTTCTAGATAATGCTATCAAGTATGCAAATCCCAAAGGCACTATTAATATTTCACTTAAAAAGCAGCATAATACGGCTCTATTATCTGTAACGAATACTGGGGATGGCATACCTAATGAGGAGCTTGATAAAATCTTTGATAGATTTTACCGCATAGATAAGTCCCGTTCAAGATCTAAAGGTGGTCATGGACTCGGTCTTCCCATAGCACAGACCATACTTAATCAGCATCATGGTAAAATTGCAGTTACAAGTATCTTACATGAAAGTACTACCTTCTATATTGAGTTGCCATGTGTTAATAATTAGCTTCCAGTCTGATATTTTAGCTGGCTACTTAGCACCCTATAAAGCATTGCTGCAAAGGCTTTATAGCTGATCCTTTATAGGGTCCTCTCTTTTTAGCTTAAATTAAACACAAAAAAAGAGCTTGGTTTCCTATCGCTGTGAAACTTCCGCTCTTTATATAGATTTTCAGATGGTGATTTTTATGCGATTCCCCTTACTATCTTTGATATCTACTAGTTTTAATCCTTTATATTCTTTCAGCATATCAACACATTGCTTAAGTTGATTAAAATTAATATCTTGAATAATGTACCGTTTCCTTTCAGGTATGTGTCTTTTTACAATAGGCATTTCCATTATAGAAAAAACCGCTTTTAAAAGTACTAAAGGAATAGGAATAAAAATTATATTTTTATCCTCTTTAATATAAATTCTCATCAGGTACGTCCTCGCTATTCTATAACAACCTCAACAATATCCCCATTTGCACTGTGTACATCTACTATTTTCCCGCAAAGGCCATTATCAATTGCCTCTGAGATAAGATTAAAATCTATTTTATCCATGCCATCAACATGCTTATCTATAGGAATCTTTCCTAATGCTTTAAGCGTTGTTTTAATGAGCTTAACCGGGATCTTGACATCTACATTATCTCCATTATCAGAATTTACCTTTATCTTAAGCATTTTGTTCATAATATCATTATCCGAAACCGCAGGTGTTTCCATAGCACTTTTATTATTAATTGATTCAATAAGTAATTGCGCTTTATCAGCGGTAATCTTACCGTCTTCAACCATTTTTAAAATTTTTAATACTTCATCACTCATTATAATTCCCTCCTTATTTTTTCTCCATTTAACATCTTGATTGCCTCATCACTGGTAATCTCACCTCGATCGAGCATATCTATCACACGTTTTTTATCAACAGTGGGAGGTGCTGTTACGTTATGCCCTAGAGCTGATATCACCTCGTCAAGTTTTGCTCTTACCGTAGGGTATGAAATTCCAAGTTCTTTTTCTACGTCTTTGATATTTCCTCGGTTTTTAAGGAAAACTTCAATAAAATTTATTTGTTCGCTTGTTAAATAATCAAACTTGGACATTTCAAAATGATTTTCTATAATTGTACTACACTTTTTGCATTCCAGCTTTCTAATTGTAAGCTTGCCTTGACACACAGGGCACTTATTAATAACTTTATAAGCCAACTTCTCCTCTCCTTTCATTTTCTTAGTAATAATATAGCATATCAAATGAAATTATTCAATATAAAACTTGATATATTCAATAAATATACTTAAATATATCAAATATATTAATTATATTATTGATTATATCAATTCACCCATTATTATTTTCACCCGATGCCTCTTGATTCTCTTTTAAACTCTAAATAAGGATTTTAAATCTAAGTTTTGTGATATAATAACATTATTATGTTTTTGGAAGGAGTACTTCTATGAATGATGTATTACTTGAGTGGATAGGTTATTTAGCTTCATTTATTGTGCTTATATCCCTGCTCATGAGCTCTATTATAAAATTAAGGTGGATTAATCTGCTAGGTTCTAGTATTTTTGCAATTTATGGTTTTTTAATAGGCGCATTGCCTGTAGCTTTTATGAATATAGGTATTGCTATTATTAATATTTATTATCTTGTTAAAATCTATGGTTCAAAAGAATATTTTAAGCTTATTCCACTTCTAACTGCTTCTTTGTACTTTAACTATTTCTTAGAATTCTATCAAGAAGGCATTCAAAAATATATGAATACTTCTGGATTTAACTTTGAAAGCGCCGAAATTAGTTTTTATATTTTAAGAAATACTGTGCCTGCAGGTATTTTTTTAGGTTCACGTTATGATGAAAATACACTTAAAGTTGAACTTGATTTTGTAACCCCAGAGTATAGAGACTTTAAAATAGGAACCTATATTTATGAAACTAAAAAAGACTACTTTTTAAAACATGGTTTTTCCAAGCTAGTATGTTTTTCATCTAATGAAAAGCATATTCAGTATCTTAGGAAAATGGGTTTTAAAGAATATACTGGAAGTGATACACATTTTTTTATAAAGGAACTTGCCTAATCGCCTAGCTAGGACTCTATCATCTAAGTTAAAAAAGCTATCAACGTTGCCGCTGATAGCTTAAAAGTTCTGAGACCGTCTTAAAAGTATACCCCTCGTCACTTAAAGACTATACAACGCCCGGGATAGCCTCTAACGACTGCCTTTCCTCCTTAATTCTGGCACACAGCTATCTGTTATATCTCCTTGAAGTGCTGCCACTAAATTTTTTGCAGCTGTCATTGCCATGCACCTGCGCGTCTTTTCGGTTGATGAACCTATATGAGGAACTGTTATAACATTTGGCAGCCTAAGCAGAGGATTATCTGGTTGAACAGGTTCTGTTTCAAAAACATCCAGCCCTGCTCCTAATAGTTCTTTATTCTCCAGTGCCCTGATCAGCGCCTCTTCATCCACCGTCTGGCCGCGGGAAGCATTAATGAAAAAAGCACTCTCTTTCATTAGAGCAAATTCCTTTGTGCCTATCATATGGTATGTATCTTCCGTAAGCGGCACAATCAGTACGACAAAGTCGCTGGTTTTTAGAAGTGTTTCAAAGTCACTGTATACTACGCCTAAATGCTTTTCTGCTTCGTATTTTCTGGTTCTATTATAATAGCGCACTTCCATATCAAAACCGAACTTAGCCCTTTTAGCTATCGCTTCTCCTATTCTGCCCATGCCAATAATGCCAAGTGTTGTGCCATATACATCCAGTCCAAATAGATTTTTATTATCTTCCCTTTTCCATCTGCCAGCCTTTACATAGTGATCAAGCTCAGAAATGCGCCGAGCTGTAGCAAGCATCAGTCCCATTACTAAGTCTGCTACCGTATTTTCTAATACACCTGGGGTGTTAGTTCCTATAATCCCCCTGGCTTTCATCGCCTTAATATCAAAGTTGTTGTATCCAACTGACACATTACTGGCTACTCTTAACTTAGGCGCATGGCTAAGCAGCTCTTCATTAACAGGAATACCAGTAAGTATAGCGCCCTCTTTATCCTGTAGTTTTTCAAATAATACCTCTTGTGGAATTTGTCTGGGCCCTTCCCATCTTTCATAGTCACAATAAGTACCAATGTAAGCTTCTGCTTCTTTAGATATCCTCGAAGCAATCAATACTTTAGGCTTAATCACAGTACGCCCCCTTTTAAATACCGCAGCTTTTATTCCTTATATTGTACGCCACCTAAGCTGGTAATACAATAACCCTATTAAAGTGCTTCTAAAACTTCAACTACCCGCTTCATTTCACTTCTTATATTGAGATGCTGTGGACATTTCTCTTCACATAAACCACAGTCAATACAAGCCTCTGGCATAGCGCTATTCTTAGTATTTTTCTTATAATTTTCGAATTCACTTTTTGCAGTTACTGTCAGTCCGTAAACATTATGGTACGTATACATATTAAATAGCTTAGGAATAATGATATTTTCTGGACAAGGCTGGCAGTAGTTGCATCCTGTGCAGTAAAGTTCTGAAAACTTTTTAACCTCTTCCATTGCCACACCGACTTGATCCCAGTCTGCCCTGGTCATATAGGTTGCAAGATCTGCAATAGCGAGATTTTTCTCGAGCATATCCATATTCTCCATCCCCGAAAGCGCAAGGGATATATCTTCATTGCCGAGTACAAACCTTAACGCCAGTTCATACGTTGCCATAGATGCTTTTCCTGTAAGCTTTTTATAGAGCTCTGTTGGTGCCGAAAGCCTTCCCCCCGCTACTGGCCCCATAGCCGCTACGCCATATCCTTTAGACTTTGCATATGCAATAGACTTTTCATTCGACCTATCCAGCAAGTTATACTGACATAGCACTGTTTCAAGGATCCCCTCTCCTGCATCTATCATATCAATCATATTTTCAGGGACATCATGAAAAGAAAAGCACATATGCCTTACCAAGCCCTCATCCTTTGCTTTCCTGGCTTCATTAAAAAGGTTATATTTTTCAATGGTCTGCAAAGAACCTTTATTAATGCCCCACAAATGATAAAAATCAATATAATCGGTACCTATTTTAGTTAGACTATTCTCCAACGTTTTTCTAAAATCAGCGGGTGATGCGATCACTTCAAACGGCAGCTTTGTGGTCATCATCACTTTATCTCTAACACTTTTTAGGGCTTTACCCATAGCATACTCACTATTTTTATGGCAATAATAAGGTGCCGAATCAAAATAGTTAACGCCTTCTTCATAAGCCCTAAAAAGTAGAGGTAATGCCTTATCTTCATCGATATACCACTTCCCATTCAATTCCATCTCAGGCAACCTCATACAGCCAAACCCTAAAACAGACACACTTTCCCCAGTATTGCCAAATTTACGATATCTCATAGATTTTATTCCCCTTTTCTAAAATTTTACACCCCTTTAACTTCGTATAAGTCCTATGTTGCCTCAGCTAGTATATAAATGTTCTTATATTATCCATTCTACACCCTATTTAAAAAGTATCCATTTCATAATGACTGAAAAAAATGGTATAATGTCTTATGTCTATCTATAATCAGGAGATTACACTATGATTTGTTTTAAACCTAAAAATGAACACATTAATCTAGAATTAAACCTTGATATGAAACTCTACTACTGTGGGACTGGAGACTGTGAAAATAATTTTTCCTGGGGCCCTGGTATTAAAGATCATTATAAACTCCACTACATACATAGCGGTCACGGCATCTTTAAAGCCGGTGATACTACCTACTCCGTTTCAAAAGGAGAAGGCTTTTTGATATGCCCAAACGTTGTAGCCTCCTACCATCCAATCTCCGAAGAGGCGTGGAATTACTCCTGGGTTGCCTTTAACGGACTTCATGCTGAAAGCTACTTAAAACGCGCCCATTTGACTGCCGAACACCCACTCTTTAAATCTACCGATGAAGATCGTATGAATGCATGCTTCCAGGCTATATTCGATGCAATTAATTGTGAAAAATCTATGGATCTTAAGTCACTTAGCGCCTTCTATAATCTCCTATCACTTATTATAGAAGGGTCTTGTTCAGATAATCTCGAAAAGAATTCTTCTAAACCCCAGGATTTATACATTAAGCAAGCGATTGAATTTATAGATACTAATTATTCCCGCAAAATAACCATACAAGAAATTGCAAACTATGTTGGGATTGACCGCAAGTATCTTTCTAAACTTTTCTCAAATACGCTTAATATTTCGCCACAAAACTATGTTGTTAGTTTTAGACTAAAAAAAGCCTGTGATTTACTCACAAGCTCTAACTTATCTATTAACGAAATATCTAATTCCATAGGATATGGCGATCCCTTTTTATTCTCTAACATCTTTAAAAAACACTACGGCATGTCTCCAAGAACATATCGCGACCGGTTGGAAAACCCTAACGATTAGCCTTCTTAACTCTTGATCCTTTAGAATTTGATACAGTTCTTCCGATAGACTTTATTTTTCCTGTAATACAGTTAAAACAGTGACCTGGTGTATCATTCACACAGATCTTCCCTGGATAAAGTGCATACATCTTTCTGTAGTCACCTTCTGTTACATTAGGCATAACGATATTGGCACCACTTTGGAGGGCAATCATTCTGCCTTGTTTGTTCAGCGTCTCCATCGCTGTAGTTGCTGGTATGTTGACATCTGGAAGTAAAAGTCTTACCAGCGCCATTACCTTGAGACTCATTGTAAAGTCTCCAGCTTCTGCACCCTTTAGCGGCGTGTCATCATTTGGGATAAACGGTCCTAATCCGATCATATCTGCATCTATTTCTTTAAAAAATAGTATATCATCTGCTATAGACTCTATCGTTTGATTAGGCAGGCCTACTAAGCAGCCTGTTCCCACCTCATAGCCAAGCGCCTTAAGGTCTTTAAGGCATCTTATGCGGTCTTCATGTTTCATTCCCGGATCTAGTGCTTCATATAATGCTTTGTCTGTTGTTTCTATTCTAAGAAGATATCTATCTGCACCAGCTTCTTTATAGGCTTTATACTCATCATAAGTTTTTTCTCCTAAAGATAAAGTAACTGCTATCCCAAATTCTTTGAGCGTCGTTATGATGTATTTAAGTCGATCTACTGTATAATACGCGTCTTCTCCTGATTGCATAACCACAGTCTTATAACCATAACCAACTGCTTTTTTAGCAAGTTCTATAATTTCATCCGGCATAAGTCTATATCTTTCCACATTCTTATTAGATGCTCTTAAGCCGCAGTATAGACAATCCCTTTTACATTTGTTAGAGAACTCAATAATACCTCTTAAGTGGACTTCATCTCCCATGTATTTCTTTCTGACTCTATCTGCTGCTTTAAAAAGTTCTTCATTAATACTGTCATCTTTAAGCAAGCATACGAGTTCTTCTTTCGTTAAAATATGTGTTTCTTCTGCTTTTTTGATTAATTGTATGTTCATAGTCAGCACCTTTCTCTAAATAATGCTATATCTTTTTGATATGTATAGATTTCACATCTGTAAACTTTAGTTATTCCCAATAATAAGTGATGAATAACTAAAGTCTACATGTTGTTTCTCTGTACTATTTTTATATGCAGCTTTTTATAAATAGCGTTACACTTTGTTAATTATTTGACCTATTAAAGGGTGTCTTTATTATAAGTTATAAATCTATCTGTTTCAAGTGTTAAAGTACGGTAAATTCATTACGCCATATACCGCCAACCCTTCTTAAGGGCCATGTCGCTCAGAATAAATACCTTTTATACTTAACATCCATTTGCTAATCAAATTTATAATAAAAAACATCTATTAAATATTGATATATTTATAATTTAGTGTAATATTTATAATTAGGAAACTATTGAAAGAAGTTGAAAATATGGCTTATGAAAATTATATTACTAAACTAGATCACTCTATTATGAATATGTTTAAAGGTGCACTTAAAATCGTTACGCATCATCCGTCTCTTACTGCCTATGCTCTCCAATCCATCAAATGGCAAAGTGAAGCATCTAATAAAAGAGCCTTTTGGGAAAAACAAGGCATTCATGTTCCTCCATTTATGATTGCAAGCATTACAAGAAAATGTAACTTAAGATGCAAAGGGTGCTATTCTCATGTTTTTAAACATAATAATACTTCCGAAATGAGTTCAGAAAAATTTGATAAGATTGTGGGGGAAGCGAGTGAGCTAGGTATCTCTCTGGCACTTATAGCAGGGGGTGAACCTTTTGTTAAACCAGAATTCCTCCAAACTGCAAAAGCCCATAAGCATATTATTTTCCCTGTGTTTACAAATGGCCTGTTTCTAAATGATACATTAATTAATGAACTTAAAAAACTAAAAAATGTTATCCCTATTTTGAGTATTGAGGGAGATGCAGCTAAAACAGATGCAAGACGAGGGATGGGTATTTATAAAAAAGTGACAGAAGTGATGAAACAGCTAGATGAGGCTGGCATTTTTTTTGGATTATCTTTTACTATTAATCGTGATAACTTTTCGACTTTGACTGCTCCAGATTTTGTTAAGACTCATGAAAAATTGGGGGCAAAACTCTTTTTCTACGTTGAGTATGTACCAGTGGATACAAGTGAGGATGCCGCCAGCGTTATTTCTATCCAACAAAGAGTAAATTTAATGACACTACTTGAAGATTATCGGTCAAAGTTTAACAGTTTATTTATTGCTTTTCCAGGAAGTGAAGAAGCTTTTGGAGGATGCTTGGCTGCCGGCAGGGGATTTTTTCATATTAACCCTGAGGGTGGACTTGAACCCTGTCCCTTCTCTCCCTATTCTGATCAAAACTTAAATGAGGTCTCTCTTAAAGAAGGGCTAAAGTCAGAGTTATTTTTCAAACTCCAAAACAGCCCAGACCATCTACGAGAGATAGAAGGTGGCTGTGCGCTTTGGAATAACGCGGACTTTGTCAGGTCATTATTGAATCCTTTATAAATCGCAAGGTTTTGACTTTACTTTATATCATTTTTCTATGTTAAAGTCAGCGCAAATTAGAGTACTTCAAATATAATCATGCATATGATTAAAAGACGTCCTTTAACGGACGTCTTTTAAATAAATATCCAAACTATATATTCCAATATGAAAGATAGTGCTTTGTATTTTCAACCATCTCATCAAATAATGCTCTTGCATCATCTGGATTAAGCGTTGAAACCTGAACGTCCGCACTAAAAGCTTTAAATGCTTTATCCATATCTTTTGCAAGCGCTGCTTCTATGATACCTTCTTGAACCTCTACATGTCTTAGTGTAATACTTTCAATCTCTCTAGGAAGCCCTCCCGCAATAATAGGCCTTACCGTACCGGCTTGAAAAAGTGCATTGGTTTCCACAACTGCATCAAAAGGCACGCCAGCCATTTGCCCCTTATTTGGCAGATTAACATTTGTCACAAGTTCATTAAGCCCCACCAGCGCCTTAATCTGAGCTATACCTTCTTCTCCAGAGTTTTCAAGCTCGATTTCGAGCATACCGTCTACATATTTTCGGCTCTTTTCCTTTAGCGCCTCTCTGTTTTCAATTCTAAAAGATACAGGCGTCAACTTATATTGCCACTTGGCTACAGTTTCTGGGTCTTTCAAATACCAGTTTGATGGAACAAATTCTGCCAAATGTCTGTCTCCGGCCGCTGCAATTAAGCCATGCCTTCTAAATAAATCAAATTTAACTTTTTCTGAGGACTTAAACACACTGTTAAGCCAATGTTCTTCATCGACTTGATAGCCTTCTTCATAATGCTTATCTACAAACTCTTTATAGATTGGTAAAAGATCTATATCTTTATAAGTTGCACGGTCTATCCATGTAAAGTGATTGATGCCCAATGCATTTGTTCTTATTTCATGTCTTTCTACATCTTTTAGCCCTCTCATTTCCTCTAAAGCTTTTTTTAATATAGTCTGTGTGCCAAATACTTCATGACAACAACCATAAGCTTTAATCTCTGGAAATGCAGCATATAGTGCTTTGACACAAATAGTCATTGGATTAGTATAGTTAATAACCCACGCATCTGGTGAATATTTTTTTATATTCTCTGCAATCTCAAAAAACATAGGAATAGTACGCATGGCACGAATAATACCCCCTGGCCCTACAGTATCCCCAACCGATTGATAAATGCCATATTTCTCTGGTGTATGTACATCACTTGCCATTTCTTTAAAATCACCAGGTAAAACAGAAATGATAACAAAATCAGCTCCAGTTAGTGTTTCTTCAATAGAAGCCAATGCCTTGTATTCCCATTTACCCACTGCATTTTCTTTTTGGCTGATCTTATTTCCGATTATTTCATTCGCCTTTGCAGCCTTTTTATCAATGTCATACAATCTAATTGTTCCTGAAAGTTCTGCTTCTAATGCAAGGTCCTTCATAAAAGTCCAAGCCCAGTTCCGTGAACCTCCTCCAATATATGCAATTTGAATATCTTTAACTTTATTATTCTCACGAATCATTTTTTGCCTCCTTAAACGTTTACTTGTATGCTTGAAACCCCCAATTTACAGCTATCCCTAGACATTCTATCTCAATACCGTATAATATTATTATAAGTTGTTTTTCAAAATCTTAGATGGTTTATACTAACCTATACTGAAGCTTATGATACTGCAATGGGGGTAATTATGAGAAAGACTTTATTTGAAGAAATTATTGATGGAATGATTATTAACCGTGTGGTTCGTGATTCTGAGTTTACTATGCCCGCTAAACATTTTCATAATGAGTATGAAATATACTATCTTTTAAAGGGAGAGCGGTATTATTTTATTGAAAATGAGACTTATTTAGTCAATGAAGGCAGCCTCGTTTTTATTAATCATAATCAAATTCATAAAACCGGATCTGTGAGTGAAGCCTATCATGATCGCATTGTTATTGAGCTGCGTAGCGACTACCTTGCGCCTTTTTTTGCTTCTGTAGGTGACTTTTCTCTTGAAAATTATTTTTCAAAGTATTATGGAGTTCTGCACTTAGATTCAAAAAGCCAGTCTTACGTAGAAAACTTACTTTTTGATATTGTCAAAGAAATTCAGAATAAAGCTCCAGGCTATAAACTTGCAGCCTATACCAAATTAACAGAGCTCTTAATCTATGCCATGCGTCTACAGTCAAAAGAAAATGTTTTCTCAATGCCTAAACCTTCTCAAAAGGTAAAACATCAGAAAATTCACGAGTTAACCCTATATATTACTGAAAATTATGCGCAGATACAATCTCTTGATGATTTAGCTAAATATTTTTACATAAGCAAATGTTATTTAAGCCGTCTTTTTAAAGAAGTAACAGGATTTACAGTTAATGAATATATCAGTATCTGTAAAATTAAAAAAGCTCAGGAACTTCTTATTAGCAGTGACTATAACATCTCAGAGATTACAAGCCTATTAGGCTATAACAGCATCACTTCTTTTGAAAAGGCCTTCAAAAAATATACTGAAACCACTCCGTTAAAATACAGAAAAAAAATGCTGGCCGTAACTTATCAACTCCGAGATAGAAAACAAGAGTAATCCCCGCTGTATCTATACATGTATGTTATCTGTAAATGAAATAGTCAAAATCAGCATGCAGCCTTAGACCTGTCATATCATGGCAATACATCCCAAAGTGCGCTCCTGTAAATCCTCTGCAATGCTCATCTGTCAAGATATAGGTGTCACAAGAGGAACCTACTTGTCTCCACCCATTACCGTCATAGGAATAATAAAAATCAACAATTTTTCCATCTTGACTGGTACATACTTTTAGATAAAGCCTCTCATCTGTTTCAAGTATTACTGGTTCTATAAGCTCTGTTATAACTCCGGTATCACTTATAAGAAGTGTTAGTACAGGCTTGCCGTCTTCACTTACTGACTTTCCTAAAATATAAAAATTCATAGCATCATACATATAAGTTAGTCCCGCCAGTTGCTCAGGATGTCTCGGTGAAAATTCTACTGACAGCTCTGCTTCTGCTTTTACCGCCATCTGTCTGAGGGCTACTAAAGTGACCCGGTGCAACGAATTCATAGATTCTTGCCCATATAAACGCAAATATCCTTTGCGGGCAGTTAAGTCTGCATTATCATCTAGCGGAATCCTCGGCGAAACATAGCGGACATCTAACTCCTCCGCCTCAAAATCATCGCGTTCCTCTATTTTACCAAAAGGGTGTTCTTCTATTCCTGCTGGTTCTTCTACAAACTTTGCCGCTTCAAACTGATTGTTTGCAAGCCTAAGCCACCCCTCCTCATTCCAGTAAACCTTCTGAATGGCCGTTTCCCTCCCTAATACACAGGCTTTCTCACCTTTTCGTGGTCTGGCACAAAGATGAACCATATACCATTCTCCATTTTGTGTATCCGTAAAGTCAGCATGCCCACATTTTTGCAGATAAGCATCATCATCCTCTTTGGAGGTGAGCATAGGATTTCCAGGATCTACTTGATAGGGTCCCCATATACTTTTAGAACGGGCCATTGTTACACAATGTCCATATCCTGTACCACCCTCAGCTACTATAAGATAATACCATTCACCAATGTGGTATAGATGCGGTCCTTCTGTATAACCAGCTTCAGTCCCTGCAAAAATATTTTTTACTTCTCCTATTAAACACTTATTTACAGGGTCATACTCCTGAACTAAAATACCTTTAAATCCGTTACGCATATTAACAAGATATTTTTTGCCATCTGTATCATGGAAAAGAGAAGGGTCAAAGCCTGTACTGTTTAAATAAATAGGATCTGACCACTCACCATAAATATCTTCCGTTTCGATGAGGTAATTATGATTATTGTAGTAACGGCCTTTTTTTGTCTTTACATCTGTATAAATTAAATAAAATTTGCCATTATCATAGCTTAAACAAGGTGCCCATATGCCACCAGAAGTAGGATCTCCTATCATATTAAGCTGACTCATTCTTCGAAGAGGAGATGGTATTTGCTCCCAGTGTTTCAGATCCTTAGAGTGATGGATCTTTACCCCTGGCCACCATTCAAAAGTAGAAGTTGCAATATAATAATCTTCTCCCACCCTTATAATACTAGGATCTGGACAAAAGCCTTTTAAAATAGGATTCTCTATCATCGTTCTCTCCTTTTATCTTACAAAAATATCCCATACTTTTATGTAAATAACAGCGCTTCTGCATAACCATTACGTTATCAATAGGGATATGCATTCATGTTCTCAAACTCCACTTTCCACATGCCATTCTTTGGAAATCCAGGAAGTTTTTCTGTACACCCCGTGTACCCTGCCGTCATAAGAGGAATGGCCAGTAACAATGAACCATTCCCAGGCAAATACAACGGTAAATCCCGGCGTAACTTCTGAAAGTTATTGCCGCTTGCTACATAACTATTCTTTGGTGTATCTTTGAGTAAAATATCAATAGCTGTTTCCGGATCGCCAAGCCGTACCGCTGTCATAGCCATCATCGCAAAGTCCCAGCCCCACATTGTAGAAAAATCCCAGCATTCAAATACTTTTTCTAAAGTATTTTTCATCACGTTATGAGATACTCTGTCACTTTGAATCAGACCAAAAGCTCCAACCATAGATGGATGATCTTTATTAAACTTTTCAAATGTAGCAGGACAGTTTTCGTGGGCTAAATAGAAACCATCTTTTATAGGCAGCTCTGCCATATTATCAGCAATGTGATTCCATTTATAGGCCTCATAGCCTAGACGTTTTGCCCAATCGAATGCAATTTTTAATGTAAATCTCCAGTATTCTACTTCGAAGGTTGGATTGATGGTTATAGTAGGATCATGTTCTTCCTGAGCGGGAATAATAGGAGAACGCAAATCATACCTTCTCGTTTCATCATTATAGACTGTAAAATCTACCATAAATTCTGCTGTTTCTTTAACTATTTCCCAATATTCTTTAAGGAATGCTTCTCCTTCGCCACTTTGGTAGGCAAGTTCTAACATATAAATAATATGTGGCTGCTGCCATATTAATAAGGTTGCAATAAGAGATGGACTGTCGATCCCATTATAGGCTACCATCTTTGGCCACCTAGCCCCTTTATAACCATTTCTTGCTGCATTCATTTTAGCTCCCTCAAGCTGCTCCTTGTACCACTGAAGACTTCTTTTTAAGAGCCTGGTACGATTCCAAAGCGGAAGATTGGCTGAATGCCATAAGTGCATTTCCAAGTGAAACTTGCCATACCAGCTATTGCAGGTAAGTCCTGTTTCCTGTGGCGGCATAGAACCGCAGGATTGAATAGCCATTAAATACTGCGACAATACAATTCTTCTTTCAAGTTCCATAGCTCTTGGGTCTTTGGATTTATGCAGATCTATAGCTGCCCCATCTTCCCAGAAACTTCTCCAGCCTTCTTGGCTACTTTTAAATATTTCTTCTATTTTTGTGGATTCACCTGGATATTCCTTTGAAAACATGGTTGTAAAATTAAGTTCATTACTTGAACTGGCTGATATTTTAAACATATGTTCTTCTGTCTGCGTAAACACTGCAGGCCCATTACATTTAAAGTCAACATAATACACAGTATGGTGCATCTTCCGCTTTAGCGTAAGCTGCGTTTGACTCCGATGGCATAAAGTACTTCTATGCTTATTGGGACTCTCCCAATCAGAAGCTGTAATATCTGTTGCCCCGTAAGGGAAAGCTATCCTAACACTAAGCTGCCCCTTTGCAAGAGCCTCAGATTCAATGTGAATGCCTAAAACGTCCTGATGATAATCACAGGCTGTGGTGACTTTGCAAGGGATCCCATGAAGCTTAAAACGACTTTCAATAATACCTTCGTATAGTTTTAATTCTTGATGTATTTCTGATAAATCCTCTAACCTTATAGGTTCTTCATTAAAGATCAAGCCTATTTGGCCTAGGTTAATGCGATGTGGATTATGTCTGAGCCATTTATAAACTTCTTCATTGCCTGCCTTCATCTCTACGGCATAGGTTACCTTGCGGCCTGCATAGTTGTATTCTGTCATTTCTAAATCATCCATTGTATAGGCATCTTGTTTTTCACTCACCTGGGCAGTATGCCAGCCCCAGCTACTCATCGTACAAAGAGGGACCGAGCTTGCTTTATGCTCTGTATATAGCGTTTGCATGCCTGTTACATCTACGGTATATGCAAAATCTCCATTTCCAACCGTAAGCGGAGAAAACAAGTCAACTTCTTTCAATATAGGATTATGTCTTGAAACTAATTCGTATCTATTAATCATACTTTTACCCCCAATGCATCTCACAAGCTTTGCCCGTGATACTGTCACAAATGAAAAGATTACTAGCCTTTTAAACCACTTGTGCTGATACCATCAACCAAATATTTATTAAAGAATAAGAAGATTAAAAATACTGGGAGCAATGATAGCGTGGACATTGCAAACATTGCGCCATAGTCAGTAGTAGAGGACGCATCTGCAAACAACTTAATAGCAATAGATACTGTATAAGTTATAGGCTTGCTTAGATAAATAAGTGGCCCCATAAAATCATCCCACTTCCAATAAAATTGGATAATGACTGTGGTTACAATAGAAGGTTTAAGAAGCGGTAAAATAATACGGGTGAAAATCGAATATCTGCTGCACCCATCAATCGTAGCCGCTTCGTCTAATTCTCTTGGAATACCTGATGTAAACTGCATCATCTGATAGATGAAAAAAGCCTGACCAAAGAAATGAGGCAGTATCAGCGGAATAATCGTACCCACAAAACCTAATCTGTTATAAATAATATATTGAGGAATAAGAATAATCTGTCCTGGTAACATCATTGTACAGATCATAGCTGTAAACCAAATTTTTTTCCCTTTAAACTTGATCCTCGAAAACGCATAGGCAACACAAGCAGAGGATATAACTGTTGCTACAGTTGAAACAACACTTACAACAAATGAATTTTTAAAGAAGGTGTCAAATCCTATTCCCCCAAACCCTTTCCATCCAGTTGAAAAATTATCCCATCTCCAATTTGGCGGAATAAGGCTTAAAGAACCATTTAAAATCTCTGCATTATTTTTAAGTGAACCGCTGATCATCCATAGTACAGGATAAATCATTATTAACCCAAATATTAGAATAAAAACGTGATAGCACAACCTACTCATTTGTGTGCTGAATCTAAACGTTGAAGACCAAGGCGCATTCACTGCCTGGCCATTAACCTGACTCGTTTTTGTATTAGATTTTATATTCATAATCTGCCCCTCCTATTCCTCTCCGGCTTCTGTAAACACCCAACGTTTAGATGTTTTAAATATAACTGCAGTAATCACACTTATAATCACTAACATTACCCATGACATGGCACTCGCATATCCCATATCATAATACTTAAAAGCTTGATTATAGACATAAAGGGCATAGAAGTTAGTCGCATCATTTGGACCTCCTCTTGTAATAACAAAAGCTTGTGTAAAGGCCATAAAAGCTGCTATTGTCTGCATAACCAAATTATATAAGATAATTGGGGAAAGACATGGTAAAGTAATTTTTGAAAATGATTGAATTTTATTGGCTCCGTCAATTTTAGCGGCCTCGTAATAGGTGCTTGGTATCTGTTTCAGGCCTGCTGCGAAAATAATCATAGAGGATCCAAATTGCCAGACCGTCATCAAAATAAGAGGTATCATGGCCATCTTTTGATTACCAAACCATGAGATTTTTTCAAATCCCGCCGAAATAAGCATCGCATTAATAAGTCCTTTTGTAGAAAAGAGTTCTTTCCATACTAATGCTACAGCAATACTGCCCCCAATAAGTGACGGTACATAGTATAGTGAACGGTATACACTTACTGCACTGCTCTTTCTAGTTAATAAATAAGCAATGAATAAAGCAAAAATAAGCTTCAAAGGCACAGATAAAAGCACATATTTTAAAGTAACGGCAACTGAATTTATAAAACGTTTATCTGTAAATAGTCGTGCATAATTTTGAAAGCCTACCCAACTCTCCTGAGATACCATATTATAATTCGTAAAAGAATAATACATGGAAGTAAGCATGGGTATAATGGTAAAACCTAAAAATCCAATAATAAACGGTGCTGCAAAGAAATAACCTACCGTATTATTATTATGAAGAAATTTAGAAAATGTCGCTGAATCTCTCTTTTTTATATTATCCATATTATTCTCCTCTAACTAATCTTCATGTAAATAATTACATTCTTTATTTAATAGTAGGACTCCTATACTATACTAAAAGAACAGTATAAGAGTCCTATTGCAAGCAAAGTATTTACCTTTCGCTTTGACAATTATTAATCTTAATTGAACTTCGCTGCAGCAAACTCATAAATTTCTTTAGCTGCTTCCTGCGCTGTTTTTCGATCATAAATAACTTGGTCTAGTAATAGTTTGTAATGGTCTTCTATTTCTGCCTTTGGCTGAGGGCTGATTACATTTATTTGACCAGTTTTAAAACTTCCTACAAGATCAACAAAGTTATACATTTCTTGTTTTGCTTCATCTGCTTCTGCAAGTAACATATCACGTACATTAGACATAATAGGTATACCACGTTCACCGTTTAAAATTTTATTCGCTTCTTCATTATTTTGGAAGAAACTAATGAATTTTGCAGCTTCTTCTGGATATTTTGAGTCTTTGGATACACAAAGCATTTGTGAAGATTGAATTGTCGCACCTGCTGGTCCATCTGCTTTTTTTCTTGGAACTGTAGCAAGCTTAATTTCTCTGCCTGCTGCTTGTGCAATAGTAGGCATTTGATTACTTGCTACCCAAGTCATAGCAGCTTCACCAGTTACAAGGTAATCTCCTTCAATATCTTTAATTTCAGCAATTGCTCCTGGATCTGGATACGCCCCTGCGTCTACCAAATCTTTTTTCATTTGCAAGTAGTCTACTAACATATTAGGATCATCAAAACCTAATTTATCATTTGATACCGCAAAGAAGTTTAAGGCGTAGTCTTCTTGAGATACTCCCATTGACCCCCCTGCAATAAAGTCATCTATTTTAGAACTTCCATATATATCTAACTTTTCATGAATGGTTAAAGCGGCATTCTTAAAATCATCCCATGTCCAATTTTCTGTTGGTTCTTCAACACCAGCTTCTTTAAACATTGCTGGATCATACGCAATACCATAAGTGTTAACACCATTAGAAATGCCGATTTGTTTACCTTCTGATTGTGTTGTAAGTAAAAATGCTTCTGTTGTATTTGAAACATCAACAATGCCGTCTTTAATATACTCATCAAGAGGAACAATTTTATCAATATATGTAGGGAAGTTGCCTCCTAATTGGAAAATATCCCAAACACCATTAGCGGCTACTAATGTATTAAGTTTTGTAAAGTATCCATCAAAATCATAGAACTCTGCTTCGATTTTAACATTAGGGTTTTGTTCTTGGTACATCTCAATGACTTTTGTTGTTGCATCATGACGCGCTTGAGATCCCCACCAAGCCATTCTTAAAGTAATCTGTTCTGAACTGGCATTTCCACCTTGAACAGTTTCACTGCCTGCAGCCGGTGCTTGATTGGTTGTTTTTGATGCACATCCAGCTGAACCTACTGCCATAATACAACTAAGAGTTAACATAAGAGTCTTTCTTAATTTCATACTAAATCATCTCCTCCACATATTTGTACTATTTGTATATTTTTTTGAATGCTCCCTCTCTAAAACATGTGTAAAATATATATCATATCACTCAGCGTGTCAATATCTCTACCTTTATTGCATAATATCAGCTTATATTTTCTTATTTTCATTAGTTATTGACTTTTTTTCATAGTAAAATTTTCAAGTACTATAATATTAGCGTGGGCAAAAAGCTTAACTCTAATTGCTCTTTCTCCTGTTGAGACCCAAAGTTAATATAATGGGTATAATTTTTTTCACCCTCCTAATACTAATAAAAGCTATACCTCTAGCATGAGTATAGCTTTTATTAGTATTAGGAAGGTGGTTCTATAATGAAAGATACCATAGATATACAACAAGATGAGCTTACTAAAAAATTAGAAGAGAAGCTCTACAGCCGTAACTTTAATAAGTTCGGATTTGATTTAAATCCTGTAGTTTCTATTGTTTCTGGTGTTTTTATATTAATATTTTCTTTATATGCACTTTTAGACTTAGATCGTGCTACTGACATGTTTGAAAATATAAAGGAAATTATCATTACACAATGCGACTGGGTCTTTATATTATCTAGCAATTTCTTTATTATTGTTTGTTTATTTCTTGCCTTTTCTAAACTGGGTAATGTAAGGATTGGCGGCATAGAGAGCGAATCAGAATTCTCTAACTTTGCATGGTACTCTATGCTCATCTCTGCTGGCATGGGCATAGGTCTTATGTTTTGGGCTGTTGGAGAACCTTTGTATCACGCCGAGATTGCCCCACCTATATTCGCAAGCACTAACCCAACCTATTCAGCTATGGCAACAACGTTTTTTCATTGGGGCTTTCACCCTTGGGGAATCTATACGCTTATTTCCTTAGCCTTGGCTTTCTTTGCCTACAATAAAAAACTGCCTCTTTCTTTAAGGTCTGTCTTTTATCCATTACTAGGCGATAAAGTACTAGGCATTTTGGGAGACATTATCGATATTTTGGCAGTACTTGCTTGTTTATTTGGTTTAGCAACGTCTTTAGGTCTTGGAGTACAACAGATTAATAGCGGGCTTAATTATTTATTTGGGCTAGAAATCAGCATACTTGTTCAGGTTATCATGATTACTATTATTACTTTAATAGCTACCCTATCTGTTGTCTCAGGTTTAGATAAAGGGGTTAAGTTCTTATCTACCCTAAATATTAAACTGGCTGCTGTTTTTATGCTTGCGATTTTCATTTTAGGGCCAACGCTTTATATCATCAGATTATTTTGTAATTCCTTAGGCCTTTATCTTAATGATTTTATCTTATCAGCTTTCCGCGTTTCTGTTAAAGATCAAGCTTGGCAAGGGAGTTGGTCTGTATTTTACCTTGCATGGTGGATTTCTTGGTCTCCATTTGTAGGTATGTTTATCGCCAGAATTTCTAAAGGCAGGACCATCCGCGAGTTTGTTTTAGCGGTACTGTTAGTCCCCTCTCTCTTATCATTTATTTGGTTGTCCATATTCGGCGGAACTGCTATTTATCTTAATGAAGCCTCAGGTGGTAGTTTATTTGATGTCGTTCAAGATAATCTGCCAATTGCCTTATTTGAAATGATTAATTACTTAAACATTCCCTTTTTAGCAGGTACACTTAGAATCCTTTTATCTATTTTGGGTACGATTCTTGTGATTTCCTTTTTTGTAACTTCAAGCGACTCCGGCTCACTTGTAGTGGATAATATTACTTCCGGAGGACGTTTAGATTCTCCTATGACTCAGAGAGTCTTCTGGGCCTGTATGGAAGGCTTTATTGCTGCCATTTTACTGCTTATTGGGGGCGAAAAAGGTCTGTCTACACTCCAAACAGCAGTTATTACCACCGGGCTACCCTTTTCTATTATACTTACCATTATGACAGTCTCTTTGATAGAAGGCATAAAAACTTCACATGTTAAGCAAAAGAAGATTAGAGATATCAATCATCATAAAAAAATGATGAATTATTTTAAACGCAAATAATAATACCAGCTTTACTTAGAAAGCAGTTTATTAAAGCTCAAATCTATTCCAACAGCTCCTAAGGGAGCTGTAATTATGATCGCAAGTACCGCGACAGCAAGAATGGTATTACCAGCTTTAACACCAGCTAAAAGCGGGATGGCCCCGATCGCAGCCTGCACAGTAGCTTTAGGTAAATAAGCAATCGCACAGAAGAGTTTTTCTTTGGCAGATAATTTGGTTTTAATAACACATATAAATACGCCGCCCATTCTAAGAACAAGTGCACTTATTATAAGTATCACTGCCATAAGCCCTGCACTCCCGATATATCTAATATCAACAGCCGCTCCTACAAGTACAAATAACAGCATCTCTGTACCTACCCATATCTTAGAAAATTTCCCAGATAATCTCCTGGCTAAAACCTCATATTGTTTTAAAATAGTTCCCCCTAAAGCCATTACAGCCAATAAGCCTGACATAGGGATATAATCTTTCACAATAGCTTCAACTGAAATAAATATAAAAGCTGTACTTAAAATAACAAGTATTTTTATAGTATCTCTCATGTGTATTTTATTAAACAACCACACGAGTAATAGTCCTGCTATAATGCCTGCTGCGAGTCCAACAACTATAGCTATCGGCACATGAATCAACCCAGCCATATTAAATCCTTGCCCTTCATACATACTCATAAAAGAGGTAAATAAGATAATAACATAGATATCATCAACAGAAGCTCCTGCCATAATAAGCTGTGGAATACTATTTACTTTGCCATAGCCATTTTCCATTAATTTAAGCATCCTAGGAACAATTACAGCTGGTGATACCGCTGCTAATACTGTTCCCATAATAGCTGCTTCAATATAAGATATTTGCAACAATAAAGGTGCCAGCAGTGTAACAGCAGCAATCTCAAAGGTTGCAGGCACAAAGCACATTAGAATTGCAGGCTTTCCAACTTTTTTTAAGTCCTCAAGATCCAGTGCCAAACCGGCCCTCGTTAAGATAACAATGAGTGCAATAGTACGAAGATCTGATGAAATATTAAGTATATCCTGATGAATCAACCCCAGTACATACGGACCTAAAACAATACCTGTTATCAGCATTCCTAAAAGACCTGGTAATTTAAGCTTTTGAAAGATGCCGCTTAATATAAATCCAATCAATAAAATCAGTGCAAAACTTAGTAACATATGATTCTCTCCTTTATTCTTTATAAACAAAAAAACTGATGCACTGCGATAAAATTATCACAGAAGTCATCAGCTTAAATAAGCGGTTTTGGTTTTTACCAAGGGAGACATTCATTCCCGTTTTTTTGATTATAACATTGCTCCCTGTCCATTTCAATAATAAATTCATTAGAATTTATTATCATAACATTGGAGTATTTGCATTTCTATAGTTTGCTCTTTCTTAAAGTGGTGATGATCTTTAATAAGGAGAAGCTCTCTTGGATCCAAATCATACGCTAAGAGCAGTCGATATCCGATTACAGGGTGCTCTTTTTTATAGTACATTGCTCTTTGCAAAAATTCAGGAAGCAATTGATGTTTTATATTTAACTTCTTGGCAAGCACTACAAGAGACTTATTGATCAGATTCAAGTTGCTTCCTACTTTGCCGATATCATGTAAAAGGGCTGATCTAATTAACGATCTGCTTTGTGGTAAGCATTTGAAACAGCCATATGCCACCTTTAAACTATGGTATTGTTCACTAAGTCTTAGTTGAAAAAAAAGCCTCTGTTCCTTTTCATTTAGATAGTTATTAATAAACACCTTATCTTGTTCATTAATATTTGCAGCCAACCCCTGGAAAAATTGTTTAATTCTATAGATCATAGCATTGACTCCTAGTTATTAAGTGTATGAATCTATTATATACTTATTGTTTCATCCATACACCATTTATATACGCTTACTATTTCATCCATTACGCGGCTATAGGGTATAACCTAATGCTTTAACCATTTTTATATCATCTACAATTTTGTTGCCACAGGTTGTAAGAAGGTCTCCTGTAAGAGTGGCATTAACCCCCCCTCTTAAAGCTTCTCTTCCATATCCGCTAAGCAGATTTCTACCGCCTGCAAGTCTTATATATATTTGGGGGTTGATGAATCTAAAAAGCGCCGCTGTCTTCAAAAATTCATCTTCTGTCATTTTGGAAATATTTTCAAGTGGTGTCCCTGGTATCGGATTTAGCATATTAAGCGGAATAGAATCTACTTCTAATGTCCTAAGCTCGAAAGCTAGATCTATACGGTCTATTACACTTTCTCCAAGCCCTAGTATCCCGCCGCTACAAACTTCTAAACCAACTCTCTTAGCAGCTTTAATCGTTTCTACCTTTTCATCGTAGGTATGTGTGGTACAGATCTTTGGGAAAAAGTTTCTTGAAGTTTCTAGATTATTATGATACCTCAGTACGCCTGCCTCTTTTAGTTTAAGCATAGCCTCCTCATCTAAAAGCCCATGAGAAGCACATAGCTTAACCTTTACTTGATCTCCTATAGCTCTATAGGCTTCACAGACATGTTCTACATCCTCGCGGCTAAGCTTCTTCCCTGCTGTTACAATAGAGTATTTATCTACACCTTGCCTTGCATTATAGGCTGCATCTCTTACAAATTCCTCTGCACTTAGGAGCGAATATGTTTCCACACGCGTGTTATAGTGTGCGGATTGCGCACAGTATTTACAGTCCTCACTGCACTTGCCGCTTTTACCATTAATAATGCTGCAAAAATCAAAATGATCCCCACAAAAATAGGCTCTTATTTCATCAGCTACCCTTGCTAAATCTTCTGTTTTATAATCTAGTAGAGCTATAGATTCTTCTTTTGTAATGTGATACCCTGCCTTAATATCCCTAACGAGTTGATCTAATAAATGCATATCGCAGCTCCTTCTATTCTTTTTCAGGCATCATCACTTAAATAAGCTGTTGTTTCTTTAATATGGGAACTAACTTAGAACCTACTAACGAGGTAATAAAACATGATATTAGATCTCCTGGCAAACAAGCTATTGCACCTACGTAAATGGCCTTACTTAAAGGCATCGGGCTTCCAATATAAAGATTAACAATAAAATACATGTATATTACTCCAAAAATATAAATAGCTATAACGCCAATAAAAGAAGCCATAAATATCACTTTGAAACTGGCACCTTTTTGCTCAACGATCTTCCCAATAATATATGCTCCTATAATAAATCCAACGAGATAACCGAAGGTAGGCTGAAAAACATAACTTATGCCGCCGCCTTTTGTAAATATAGGAATGCCCGCAAGTCCGATACCTACATAAAGCATTTGTGCGAGCATCCCTCTTTTTGAACCCAGCAAAACACCTGATAATGCTGTAAATAAAAATTGCAGTGTAAACGGCACTAGAGGCATAGGGATTTTAATAAAAGCACCTACTGCTGAAAGTGCTGCAAAGAGGGCACAGATAACATATGTATACGTTTTGGTTTGCGCTATTGTTCTTGATTCCATTTTTTTCTCCTTACCATTTGTTATTTTTTATAAGAGTATTGTAAACTTATCCCATACCATTTGTCAACTTTTTAATTTCTAAAAGTTTACAATACTCTTTTATAGATACGCCCTCTCCATTTCTTGAATAATAAAAAAAATTCTATAAGAGTTCTTTTAACACCTCTCATAGAAGTTATTGTTATAGTGGTTAATACTATTTAAGTCTCTTTATAATCCCAAAAACCACGCTGCCATTGTAAAGTATAATATCAATGCTATAGCATCTACTACAGTAGTAATTAATGGCCCTGCCATAATCGCAGGATCTAGTTTAAGTTTCTTAGCAACTATAGGAAGTATACCTCCTAATACCTTTGCCATAACGATTGTACAGAACAAAGTAATACACACGGTAAGACTAATATGAAAACTTGTTCTTTCAAAATAATATATCCTTATGAAGTTAACAACCGCAAGCGCACTACCCACCATAAAGCTTACTTTAAATTCTTTAAATATAACTTTAAGCATATCCTTTAAGGTGATCTCCCCCAGTGCCAATCCACGAATAATAAGCGTCGAAGATTGCGAGCCGGCATTCCCCCCCGTATCCATAATCATAGGAATAAATGCTGCCAGCAGCACAACTGATTGCAACACATCTTCAAACCGCTTAATAATGTTGCCAGTAAATGTCGCTGAAATCATTAAAACCAACAACCATACAATTCTATGTTTGGCAAGCGTCCATATCCCTGTCTTTAAATATTCCTCATCTGAAGGGGTCATTGCTGCCATTTTCTGGAAGTCTTCTGTATTTTCTTGATCTATAATATCCACGATATCATCGATTGTTATAATCCCAACTAGCTTTTGTTCATTGTCTGTAACAGGTACAGATAACAAGTCATATTTTTTGAATAGTTCTGCTATTTCTTCTTGATCATCTAAGGTGTGCACATAAATAAACTCTGTCTTCATAATATCTTTTATGAAGACATCTGCATCACTTAATATAAGTTTTCTAATAGATGTTATACCGTGTAGCTCTCTGTTTTCTGAGGTTACATAACAGGTATTGATTGTTTCTTTATCTATCCCAGTCTTTTTAATATGTTTGAGGGCCTCTTCTACTGTCATCTCTTTTTTGAGATTAACATATTCAATAGTCATAATACTTCCAGCAGAACCCTCAGGATACTTTAATAATTGGTTGATTATTTTTCTTGTGTCTTCATCTGTATTCTTAAGTACTCTCTTAACCACATTAGCTGGAAGTTCTTCTAAAAAGTCAACTGTATCATCTATAAATAAATCATTAATAATATGAGAAACTTCTTTATCTGTTAAAGAATCTATAATGATAACTCTTTGTTCGTGTTCCATATAGGCAAAAACATCAGCTGCTATATCTTTTGGAAGCACCCTGAATACTTTAACAACATTTTCTTTACTCATTTCTTCAAACAACATAGCTATATCAACTACATTTTTTCTATTAAGCTCTTGTCTTGCTTCTATAAATTTCTTTTCTTCAATAAGCTGCAGTACTTGTTCCATCGTAGTTCCTCCTACTTTAAGCCATCAATTTTGAATAACTAGGCTTCTTGTTCATTATTTGTATAAATTATGCCATTTAATAAATCTCTATTTTTTAGTAAGGAACATTAAGGAGTCAAGTTATCTATTCTGCTTCAGATCCACTTGAAAAGATGAACATTTCAGTTGGATAACCATTATCTTATGAGCGCACGTATCCCATACGCACTCACCCTTAATGTTCTTTATACTGTCCTCGTCCATCTTCTCACCTCCAAAAATCATATATAGACACACTATTACCAAAGAAATACTTTTTAGACTATACTCATTATACAGCCTAGTACTGCACCGAGTAAAGCACCCAGCCATATAATAGCATTTAGTTCCTTAGCCATTATCTGTAAGATCATTTTCTCGAGTTCAAGTGTATCAAAAGCATTAATACGTTCTTCTACCACCTTTGATAAATCCACAATCTCTAGAGCATGTGCTAGATTATGCTGTACAAAATACGTATAGGCTTTTCTAACTATATCTTTTATGAGCGCTGCTTTTTCTTTTGCATAAGACGTGATATGCATAATAGGCTGATTCAAAAACGCTTCGCCTTCTCTTTGAACAGCACGTATTATAAGCTGTTCTCCCTGGGCTTCAACCATTTGATTAATGATAGGTTCCAGTTTAAGCGCGATACTCTCTATAAGGCTATCATTAATAAAAAATGCAAATGCTCCAAATAAAGATTTATCTAGTCCATTATTAACCTCTTTTATAAGGTTTGTTACGGCGATCTCCCCTAAATTCATCTCAACTATTTTAGTATAAAGTTTGTTTGTAAGTGCTTTTTCTACCTCAATACCTATCTCCTCTAATGAATCCCTGTCAATCATCTTCTCGGAGAGTTCTTTTACCGTAAGTTCACTCGCTTCGTATTGCCCAATAACATCATCTATTTTCTGATCGATCTGCGCATATATATTTTCTTGTAAAAGTACTTTTTCAAGCACATTTTTATTAATAAGTTCTTTCCCTACTACTTGCCCAATACTTCTTGCCAGCCTGCCTTTTTCTTTAGGTATAATCCCTGGTGTAAACGGCAATTTTATTCCAAATATATGAATAGGGTTTAATGGTCTAAATAGCATTTTAATAGCTATGCCATTTGTAATATAGCCTATGATACCCCCAACTACAGGGCCTATAAGTAGCTCCCAGTTCAATGCTTTCATCTCCTGTCTATTAATAATGTTTCTTTTTAATCGTTTGTATTATACCATTTTTCAGCAAATTGTAAAGGTACTTTATTAAGCCCTTCAGCCTTGTAAATTCTTAAGCCAACTCAGTGCCAGGTCTACCCACTTATGAACATTTACATGTTTTCTCATATCTGCCTCTTTATATCCAACTGTTTCATCTCCTAATGATAATCCATGGGCACCTTTTTCAAAGATATGAAACTCATAAGGAATTTTATTTGCAACCAAAACCTTAACAAAATTAAGGCTTTCTTCTACATCCACAACTGCATCCTCTGAAGTTGTCCATAAAAAGGTTGGCGGCATATTTGAAGTGACTCTGCGCGTACAACTCCACTCCTCTAGAAGCGTATCATTTGGATTTATGGTGCCATATATAGCGCTAAACATCATCTCTAATAAAGGCTGCATATCAAGGGAATTTTTAAGACTCTTCATCTTGAACTGATATAGATCTAATAAGGGATACCCCAAAATCAAAGCATTAGGCTTAAATAAATGGCTATCTGCGCCAATGGCTTTTACTAAATAATCATCTTGCCACGATGCAGATAAGACCGCCGCGCTATGACCGCCTGTTGAAAATCCACATAAACTAATTTTATCCGCATCTACATACCATCTCTTGGCATTCTCACGTATAAGCATGACTGATTTGGCTGCATCTATAAAAGGAGCTGGAAATCTCCCAATCTGAGTTCCAATGGAATATCTCAGCACAAACACATGATATCCCGCTGCTATAAATCTTAGTGCAACCGGCTCAGCTTCTTTTTCTGTGATTCCTATATAGGCCCCACCTGGACATATAATAATTGCCGGTCTTATAATTGGGAAGCGCTGATCCATAGATGCATCTTGAATATATGCTGTTAAAGTGGCATTTGATACGCCTTCAAGTAAAGGAATAATTTCTATCGTCATGTAATTCATCTCCTATTTTTACCTATATTTATACTATATAGAAAGCGATTAAATTTATACATTTATGGCTATAGATCCGCAAGAAGGTTTTAGGATTTTCCACCTGCTCACTTTTGTATTTATAAAAATCTAAGTCCCTTCTTGCTAGACTTCGGCAAACTACATCTAACTGAAAATACTCAATCGTTTTCTATATAGATTTTATTATAGCAGAACAATAAATGGGCTGCCCTAAGTTTAGTTTAAGGTCAGCCCATTTACATTTATTATATACCTCTACCCATTAATTCATTTCCTTTTTGAGATTATTTTTTTTCTCTACAGCCAAGGCAATAAGAATTGTAACAATAACACCACCCCAGACTGTTCCGCATCCAATGATCATCATTATTATTGCACTAGTAGACATATGATCCCCTCCAATTATTCTTGATGTGCATCTGTAGTCCATTTTCTTTTATAAAATAGGACTGAAGCACCAACCATAATTAATACTGTTCCCCATCCAAATACGATGTTAGAAAGAATTCCTACAGAATCTTGATTAAATAGTCCAGTAACTAAGTTAAATAGATTTGTAATAACAACTGCTCCTAGTAATAGCGGTGTGAAATATCTGAGTAGATAATCCCACCATTTGCCAACTCTAAAGTCAGAAAACGCATTAGCTTCTTCTCTTAGTTTACCTGTTCCATAAATGTAACTAATTAAGATTACTTCTACTAGTCCCAGCCCTGCAATAATAATATTGCCTACATAAGCATCAACTATATCTAGGATATAGTTGAATCCTGCGTAGCTTGCAAAGCATGCACTGCCTGCAAAGCCAACTAATGAAATAATGGTTACTAGTTTTTCTCTTGAGATCTTAAATTTATCAAGCGCTGCAGTAGCAAAGGATTCAAGCATTGAAATACTTGATGAGAGTCCTGCAATAAATAAACAGAAGAAGAATACGAAACCTAACAACCCTTGAACAAATACATTTTGAGACATGGTTGAAATAGCAATCGGAAATGCTATAAATGCAACGCCTGCACCAGTTCCAAAGGATGTGAATTCTACCCCTATACTATTTACCAAATATCCAAGTGTTGAGAATACTAATACACCTGCAATAAGGTCAAAACTCGCATTAGCAAAAACAGTAATAAATGCACTATTAACAACATCTGCCTTTTCATGTAAATACGAACCATATGCAATCATAACCCCCACAGCTAAGGTAGTCGAGAAGAATACCTGCGCATAAGCTGAAACCCAGATACTAGGGTTTAAAATCTTTGAGAAATCTGGTTTAAAAAGTGCTTCTAATCCAATTGTAGAACCTTGCAGACGCACTGCATTAATCATAAATACAACCATTAATACCATAAGCATAGGGGTAAATAGGGTTGACATTTTTTCTATACCACCTGAGATACCCTTCTTAACAATCAGCCAATTACATAGCCAAACAAAAATAACAGCAATTAATATGTACATACTAATACCCGCTCCAAGATCTAATGCATTTTCTGCACTTCCCGTAACCATCCCCATAATTGGACCTGGATCCGAAAGCCAGTTAATCATACCAAATGCATGCCCTAAGGAGAAAATCATAAAAATAACCGACACTGCAATAATTGCAGAATAATACATCATAACAATAATAGGCACCATAACTTGAATCCAGCCAACAACCTCAGCTTTTTTATTTAAGTCAGCGAATGCTTTTACAGAGCCTCCTCGAATCTTCCTGCCATAGGCATACTCCATAATCATAAGTGGAATTGCACATGTAATTAATGCTACAAAATAGGGCAGAAGGAATGCGCCTCCACCATTTTTATAAGCTTGAAATGGAAATCTCCATAAGTTTCCTAAACCTATCGCAGCTCCTGCGGCAGCAAAGATAAAACCTTTCCTGCTTTGCCATTTTTCTCTCATATAAGCTTCCCCCTTAATAATATGATTTAAATTTGTAAAAAAACCCTCTCAAACCTTAAATAGTAGATTGTTGCTATTAAGATTCAAGAGGGTTTTTAAAAACTAAATGTATTATTTGTTTAATGGTCTGAGTCTTGCTAAGAAATGTCTAAGTACTGGTGGTTCATAATCAAAGGTTAATCCAACTAACTCATCTTTATGCGCCATTACTTCTTTAAACCCTTCAACGATTTCATCCATATGACTTTGTGTGTAAACTCTTCTCGGAATAGTCAGTCTTACAAGCTCAAGTGCTGACTCTTCTTGTTCCCCTGTTTGAGGATTTCGGCCTAGTAGGAAAGAGCCTATTTCAACAGGTCTAACGCCTGATTCTAGATAAAGCGCATTACATATTGCTTGTGCAGGAAATTCATAGCCTGGCATATCAGGTAAAATTTTTCTGGCATCTACGAAAACCGCATGACCACCCGTTGGATACTGGATAGGTACACCTATTTCCATCAATTTATCCCCTAGATATTTAATCTGACCTAATCTATAAGCTAAATAGTCTTCATCAATACCTTCGTATAAGCCTCTAGCGAGTGCTTCCATATCTCTTCCTGATAAACCCCCGTAAGTCGCGAAGCCTTCCATGGGTACACATCTTGCTTGTGCACCTCTATATATTTCTTCATCATTTTTAATAGCAATCATACCACCCATATTAACAATCGCATCTTTTTTTGCACTCATCGTTAACATATCTGCATAAGAGTACATTTCAGTAATAATATCTTTTACAGAAGTATTCTCATAGCCCGGCTCTCTTTGCTTAATAAACATTGCATTCTCTGCAAATCTTGCAGAATCCATTACAATTCTCTTACCATATTTATCAGCAACCCTTTTCAATTCTTTCATGTTTGCCATTGAAACAGGTTGTCCGCCAGCTGAGTTATTCGTCACTGTCATAATAAAAAATGCGACATTTTCTGATCCAACTTCTTCAATAAAAGCTTCAAGTGCTGGGATGTTAAAGTTACCTTTAAAGTCATAGTATGTTCCTGTGTCTGTAGCCTCTGGGATGAGGAAATTTCTAGCCTTTGCTCCTGAGAGCTCTACATGGGCTTTAGTTGTATCGAAATGATGATTGCTGCATACATACTGTCCTGGTGTTAATAATAGCGGGAATAATACCTGTTCTGCTCCCCTGCCCTGATGTGTTGGTACTACATAGTTGTACTCAAAAATATCCTTAACCGCATCACAGATATTATAGAAGTTCTTGCTTCCTGCATAGGCTTCGTCACCTAACATAAGTCCTGCCCATTGGTTATCGCTCATAGCACCTGTTCCGCTATCTGTAAGCAAATCAATATATACATCTTTTGATTTTAATAAAAATGGATTATACCCTGCTTCTTTTAAAGCCTTTTCTCTTTGTTCTCTCGTTGTGATATTAAGTGGTTCTATCATTTTGATTTTAAATGGTTCTGCTGGGTGTTTTGCATTAGACATAACAAATTCCTCCGTTTTAGATTAATATGTATACGTTATATAAACTTTAGCATTATGCAAAATTTATTATAACGCAGATAATAAATTTTTATTTCGATAATAATTTTCTATTACAATATTAATATATAACTTTTCAGCCCATTTGTCAATACCACTGCAAACAAAATAAAAAAAGCCTTAATTTTGTTTAAAATCAACAAAATCAAGGCTTGATAATTCTTTTTATTATTCTTATCATAAGGAAATACTGCTTATTTCAGTTAATAACCATTTATTACTATAATAATTAGTTGTTATTCTATTTAATTACTTTAATGCAATAACTTCTATTTCAACCAGGGAACCTTTTGGCAGCCCTGCTACTTGTACAGCTGAACGTGCTGGCGAATCAACACCTAAATATTTTGCATAGATGTTGTTTACTGCAACAAAATCTTTTAAATCTTGTAAAAATACAGTTGCTTTTACGACTTTATCAAAAGAAGACCCTGCCTCTTCAAGAACTGCCTTTAAATTTGCAAATACTTGTTCTGTTTGCGCTTCAATTCCGCCAGGGACGAGTTCACCTGTTGCAGGATCAATCGGAATTTGACCTGATGTGATAATAAAACCGAGGCCAGTATCCACTGCATGTGAATAAGGTCCTATTGCAGCTGGTGCTGCCTCTGCATTAATTATTTTTTTGCTCATAGTTATTCTCCATTCTTCATTTTTTTATTAATGTTACTTAAGTATCTATACACGGTGGCTTCAGAAACGCCTAACATATCCGAAACCTGGCTTACAGCGCCTTTTATAAGAAAAAACTTTTCATCATTGAGACGTTTTACAATCTCAACCTTCTCGTCCACAGTTAAACGCTCCACTGCTACGCCTGCGGATTGGGTGACATCATTAATTATGCCCTGAATCACCTCTTCATATGTCGCTTGAAAAACTTCAATACTATTATTATTTTCCTTTTCTTCAGAGTACGTCGATGGCATAAAAGCTAATTTCTGCAATAACTCTGCCGCTTGCTGGTACTTTGTCACATCTGTATTAATACATAACATCCCTCTAGGATTACCTTGCTTGTCTAATATAAAAAAACTGCTGGATCTTAACGAAATATTGTTTTCGGACATGCCCAAGTAATTCAAATAGTATGGCGGGCCTTCTTTTCCTTTGTCTTTTAATTTTGATAATGCAAACTTAGTGAGTGGTGCACCAATTTTTCTGCCGCTGATATGTCCATTATGTATTGCAATAACGGAATGGTTCATATCTTCAAAACTATGCAATACGACTTCTGTGTTTTCTCCAAAGCAAGCTCCTAAAAAATCGACCAAATGAATATAGGATGAAAAATCAAATTCGCCTGTCATACCCACCACCTCTTATCGTAATAAAAATATCTAACCTTAAGATTATTTTATCACGATAATAATTTTTGTCAATTCGTTTCTATGAAATGATGTATAAGATAATGATAAACCAGTAGCATATTATAAATAGAGCTGACACCGTTAAAGAACGTTGTCAGCTCTATTAGTAATTAAATCATAGCATTTTTACTTTTTAATTAATTGCAATTCAATTGGTACAGCATTTTCTACTGTTTCACCTTTAATAATTTTATCTGCATATCGAATACCTGCTGAACCAATTAAAGAAGGTTGTTGTGCAACTGTAGCTGCCATTTCTCCGTTTTCCACTGCTTTTACTGCATCGTCTGTCGCATCAAAACCAACAACCATAATGTTTCTTCCTGATGCTTGAATAGCTTTTAATGCTCCTAATGCCATTTCATCATTGTGTGCAAATACAGCATCAATATTAGGCTGTGCCTGAAGAATATTTTCCATAACTGAAAGTCCTTTAGTTCTGTCAAAATCAGCTGTTTGTTTTGCTATAACTTCAATGCCCGATCCTTTGATCGCTTCATTAAAACCATTTCCACGGTCTCTTGCCGCTGATGCTCCAGCAATCCCTTCAAGCTCTACCACATTACCTTTGCCGCCAAGCTGCTCTACAATATATTCTCCTGCCATCTTCCCTCCAGCAACGTTATCAGATGCAATATGTGTAACGATTTCACCTGAATCTGCACCACGGTCTAGAGTAATAACTGGTATTTTTTTATTATTAGCTAATTTCACTGCATTACCAACAGAGTTTGAATCTGTAGGGTTAATTAAAAGAACAGCTACATTTCTAGTTAAAAGGTCCTCTACATTTGACATTTCTTTGCTTGGATCATTTTGTGAATCTAATACAACAAGCTCATAGCCTAATGCTTTCGCCTCTTCTTCAGCACCTTCTTTTAGTGTTACAAAAAATGGGTTGTTAAGTGTTGAAATAACAAGTCCTATTTGTTTTGAGGCTGTATTGCCTTCTGCCTTTGGCTCTGAATTTTTAGCTGCACATCCTGCAAAAACACCTAAAGATAATGTTAATACAATTAATAATACAATAATTTTTTTCATCTTTCTTCCTCCTAGTTTTCGTTTTTACCTTATCTCTTTTTACTTATTTTTTCTATCCAACAATACCGCAATCAATATAACCAATCCTTTGGCCAATAATTGATAGTATGAAGATACATTCATTAAATTCAGTGAGTTATTTAAGATACCAATAATAAGCGCCCCAACTATCGTACCAAATATATTCCCATTTCCTCCCGCAAGACTTGTACCACCAAGTACAACAGCAGCAATAGCATCAAGTTCATAACCGGCACCCGCTTGTGGCTGTGCTGAAGAAAGTCTTGCTGTAACAATAATACCCGCAAGGGCTGCTAAAGCCCCTGATAATGCATAAACATAGATTTTAACCAAGTCTACATTTATGCCCGATAACTTAGTAGCTTCCTCATTGCCACCCATAGCATAGATATAGCGTCCAAACCGCGTATGTTTTAGAATATAGTATGAAATCATAAAAACCAATACTGTAATATATATTGGAATTGGAATACCAAGTATATAACCTGATCCTATCGATGCAAAAACATCTGCACTCTTTGACGCTTCCACCCCGATAGGTTTACCATCTGTAAATACTAAAGTATAGCCTCTGGCTAAGGTCATCATAGCTAATGTGGCAATAAAAGCTTGTACCTTTCCTTTGCTGATGATAATACCGTTGAGCGCTCCAATTACAGCGCCTATCAGAAGTGTTGCAAGGAGCACAATAACTACATTCTGCCCATCTGTAACCATCGTGGCTGCAATAGCACCTGCTACTGCAAGTATAGACCCTACTGAAAGATCAATCCCGCCTGTAAGTATAATAAATGTCATTCCTGCAGCAATAATAGCGTTAATAGATGTTTGTCTAAATACATTAAGTATATTAGACATACTTAAAAAACTTGGATTAATGATTGTTACAATGGCTGAAAAGAGAATCAACCCTATAACTGACTTGTATTTCATGAGTATATCTTTCTGTAGCAATGTTCTCATTTATTTGCGCCTCCCTTTACACCAACTGCACATTTCATGATACTCTCCTGAGTTGCAGCTTCTCTATTTAGTTCCCCAGTTATCTTACCTTCATGCATAACAAGAATACGGTCACTCATACCTAGAATCTCAGGGATCTCTGAGGAAATCATAATAATACTCATTCCCTCTTTCTTAAAACTGTTAATAATGTCATAGATTTCTTTCTTTGCACCTACATCTACACCTCTTGTAGGCTCATCCAATATCAGTATCTTAGGCTTTGTCATAAGACTTTTAGTAATAGATACTTTTTGTTGATTGCCGCCGCTTAAATTTTTAACAAGCTGATTAATACCTGGTGTTTTTACAGACATTTTTTTTACATAATCATTTGAAACGACTTCTTCTTGTGTATTACTAATCGTCCCTAAGGCAATTGAAAAGTCTTTTAGTGCTGATAGGGTCATATTCTCCTTGATCGAAAGACTTAATACTAAGCCATTTCTTTTTCTATCCTCTGACACATAAGATATCCCCATCTTTATGCCCTGCTGTGGAGACTTTATCTCTGCTGATTTGCCGTCTATAAGGATCTCTCCCCTATCTTTGGGAATTGCTCCGTAAATAGTCTTAGCAAGTTCCGTTCTTCCTGCCCCCATTAACCCTGCAATGCCAACTATCTCACCTTTTCTAAGTGTAAAATTAACATCCCTTATATATTTATTAGATAAATTTTTAACTTCCAGTACGCATTCTCCTAAATAAGACTCTATCCTAGGAAATTGTTCAGTAAGCTTTCGCCCCACCATGAGTTCAATAATTTTATCCTCTGTTAATTCACTTACTGCATGTTCTGCTACAAACTCTCCATCTCTAAGAACCGTTGCATAATCACATACCTCAAAAATCTCTTTTAAGCGATGTGAGATATATACAAGGCTGCGACCTTCTTCTTTTAACTCCCTCATGACTCTAAAAAGGTTTTCTGTCTCGTTGTCTGTAAGCGCATCCGTTGGTTCATCCATAATAATTATTTTTGCATCCAAGGATAATGCTTTTGCAATCTCAACCATTTGCTGCTTACCTATACTAAGTTCTCCGGTAATGGTCCGGGGATCCTCTGTTACGCCTAGTCTTTTAAGCAGAGCCTCAGCCTCTTTGTATAGGGCTTTTGAGTCAATTTTACGTGCTGCATTTACTGGCTCTCGGCCCAAAAAGATATTCTCTCCCATGGTAAGCTGAGGGATCAGGTTAAGTTCCTGGTGTATGATTGCAATGCCCTTTTCTTGAGAGTCTTTTGTGGAATTAAATGTTACCTCTTCATTCTCATATAGGATAGATCCCTGTGTTTTAGGATATACGCCAGTAAGTATTTTCATCAATGTAGACTTACCTGCACCATTTTCACCAAGCAGTGCCATAATTTTGCCTCGAATGATACGAAAATCAACTGAGTTTAATGCTTTCACCCCTGGAAATTCTTTTGTAATTCCTTTCATTTCTAAAATTGTATGATCCATGACAATCCTCCTCTTAAAAAACCACTCCTGATCTTAATATGATATTTGCATAAGGCGTATATTCTCCTGTCCTTATGATTGCCTTGGCTTTTTGAGTCTCCATTTTAAATACTTCATGAGAAACTTCTGTTATTTTAAGCTTAATCTGTTCTGTCTTTTCATAATTGCAAACAGTTTCTAATAGTTGTTCGTACACCTTTGGGTTACGCTCTTTTACCTCCTGTGCAATAATGACTTCCTCTACGCGTTGTTCGCTTAAAACAACATTTAATACTTGCATAAAAGAAGGTATGCCCTCTGCTAATGCTAAATCTATTCTTTGTACTTTATTTGGAATAGGTAAACCGCTATCAGCTATAACAATGTCATCTCCATGACCTAGTTTGCTAATAGCATAAGATATTTCTGAATGAATAAGAATACCTTTTTTCATGAAATCTTCTCCTGTTCTAAATGTCTGTCATGTATTCTTCTACTTCTTTTTTGGTAGGTAAAGAATCTTGTGCACCCTCCCGTGTTACTGTAAGCGCGCTGACCTTGGCTGCAAAATGAATAGCTGCTTCAATTGATTTACCCTCAGAAAGTGCCGTTGCTATGGCTCCAATAAAGCTATCTCCTGCCGCTGTTGTATCTACTGCTTCTACAAGATGTGCAGGATAATGATTGCTGCTTGTCTTATTAATATGAAGACATCCATTGCCACCTAGTGTAACAATCATTTCTTTTACACCTTTTTGCATAAGTTCTTTTGCTGCCACGAGCATATCATCTTTTGTTACAAGCGTTCTGCCGCTTAGTATTTCAAGTTCTGTTTCATTAGGAACCAAGAGATCTGTAAGCTCCAGAAGTTCTTGATCAAGTTCTCTTGCTGGTGCAGGATTTAATACCGTATACTTGCCATATTGCTTTGCCTTTTTAAAGGCATACTTAATGACGCCTATGGGCACTTCAAGTTGTGCAATCATTATAGCTGATTCCTTAATGACTTCTTCAGCTCTATCAATGTCTTGTGGTATTAACTTAAAATTTGCACCTGACACCACGATGATTGAATTATCGCCGTCACCATTTACAATAATAGTCGCAATACCTGTAGAGATACCTTCTGTTACTTGAACTTGAGATACTTCAACCCCATCATGCTTCAAGCTCTCTATAAGAGTTTTTCCAAATTGATCACTCCCTACTCTGCCTATCATTGCAACTTTTCCGCCAAGCTTCGCAATGGCATCTGCCTGATTTGCACCTTTTCCGCCTGCTGCCTGCTTAAACTCAACACCCAAAAATGTCTCTCCTACCTTAGGTACCTTATCTGTTTTAGTTACTAAGTCCATGTTTAAACTTCCAACAACTGTAATCATATCTTAACCTCCTCATAGAAATATGCACTACTAGGCAAACGTTTTCCTAAAATGCTAAAAAAATAAGTCAAGTCGTTTTTCTTATTATTAGTTGCGTATCTAATAATACGCTTCTTTCTTCTATATCTTCATTTGGGTTTTCAATAATATCTACCAGCATCTCGGCGGCATGATACCCCATCTCATAGATTGGCTGACGCACTGTCGTTAAGGGAGGTTCTATAAGACTTGCCATGGGTATATCATCATATCCTATAACCGCTATGTTTTGTGGTATTAGTTTACCAGCATCTTTTAGGGCTCTAACTACACTAATAGCAATAAGATCATTGCCGCAAAACACTGCATCAAAATCATAGTCTTTTTCAAACAGCTGCTTAACCGCATTAAAACCCCATTCACTTTTATATTGTCCCTCTAAAATATAGTTTTGATTAAAAGGAATCTTAAACTCTTTTAAAGCCTTTTTATAGCCCTCTAGCCTTGCCTTCGTTGTATTTGAAGTAAGCGGCCCGGCAACAAATACGATTTTTTTATGACCTTTTAAAATTAAATGCTTCATCGCCTCATAAGCTCCCATCAAGTTATCAACAAGCACCTTTCCACGGATCCCTTCTCCTTCTACATCTCTGTCTATAAGAACAATGGGTGTGGTTACTGATTGAAGCTTTTCTGATGTCATCTTTCTCGCAGTAGATTGGGTAATAATAATGCCATCAACCATTTTTTCAGTAAGCATTTGGATATATTTATCTTCCTTTTTCATATCATCATCCGTATTACAGTACATAATACTGTAACCAGCTTCACTCGCCTTATCCTCTGCACCTCTTGCAAGTTCTGGAAAGAAAGGGTTTGAAATATCAGGTAAAATAAGACCTATTGTTTTTGTTTGCCTTGTTACAAGACTCCTTGCTAAAGTATTTGGCGTATAATTAAGCTCCTTAGCTGTCGCCATGACTTTTTGCCTTGTTTCATCACTAATATGCCCATCTTTTTTATTAAGAATTTTGGAAACTGTACCAACTGATACATTGGCTTTTTGTGCAATATCTTTTATTGTTGTTTTCATACTTCTCCTCTATCTATAAAAAAATACAGGGCAAACGTTTTCCTTAATAAAAATATACCACAAGTAAGTCTTAAATGCAATAGTTTATTATATAAATATACCATTATTCTTTCTAAACCTTCTATTTGCAATGTTAAACTTAGACAAATTCTCTATAATCACCTTTTAAAATCTCTCTTATTTATAGACGTTTTCCGCAAGCTTTTTTAAAGCTCTTTCATCCAAAACTTCAAAACCATGTCCCTTCTTTTTGATAATATTTTTTGAACATAGATTATCTAAAGTTCTTAACAAATGTCTGTAGCTTGTTCCTAATAGTTCTGATACCTCGGTTAAATTTTCATTTAGCTTTATTATATTCTCTCCATTAAGCTCTTCTTTGGGTGCAGTTGCAAGCATATAACTTGCCAATCTATTCTCAAGAGGATAGAGCAAGTTAACAGAACTATTTTTAGTACACCTATTTAACTTTTCACCTAGAGATTGACAGATAAATCTTAAAAGCTTCACATTATTAAATAAGTATGTTCTTACCTGTTCAACGGGGATGCCTAAGCAATAAGTATCTTCTATAGCTTGTACATTTGCAGTTGCTACTTCAAAATTAATAATCTCTAAATCTCCTAATACTTTAAATTCTTGATAAAAACTCAGCAGCAAAGACTTGCCATTACCTTGTGTTGTAAAAATTTTCGCCTTGCCTTCTACAAAGAAAAATAGGTAATGAATAGGTTCATCTTGCCTGCAAATATACTCATTTTTTTTAAAAAACAATAATTCTATAAAAGTTTTTGCATCCTCATCAAATAGCTTATCAATATCATACTTGGCCACATAGTGATTCAGCTTCTCAGAATCATTTATTTTTATCATCAGCTTTCTCCTTTGAATCTTTTATACAAACTCAAACTACGATGTCTTATTTCTAATATGACATATGTCATAACGCTCTGCAAGCATATCATGATAAATTAGTATTAAAGTTTTAAAAGGGGGATCACTTATGAATATATTCATTTCAGCTTTTATAGGTGTTTTAATCGCTATAATGCTTTTGTTTAATGGTACTTTATCCCAAGCTATCGGAAATTATACTTCTAGTGTGCTGATACATATTACTGGGCTTTTTGCTGTTATACTCATTCTTTTAATCGGCAAATTAAAGATTAAGTTCACATCACAAATACCACTCCACTTATATAGCGCAGGTGGTATAGGGGTCTTAACTGTTCTGTTTAGTAATTTAAGCTTTTCGTTACTGGGTGCCTCTTTAACCCTTGCGCTTAGTTTACTGGGCCAATCTTTAGCATCTATTCTCATAGATCATTTTGGTATATTGGAAATGACTGTTGTTAAATTTGAGAAGAAGAAACTAGTTGGACTTCTATTTATTATCTTAGGCATCTTTATAATGGCTGTTTTTTAAAGGAGGAGTTATCATGTTCGTCATAATACTATCATTTTTAGCTGGCGTTTCTATTGTAGCTGCCAGAATTATAAATGCTAATCTTGCTAAAAGAATTGGTGTTTTTGAGGGGACATTTTTCAACTATGTTGTTGGATTACTATTCTCCTTTACCATTTTAATATTTAGTCAAGAAACCTTGTATCCGCTTCGAGCAAACTTACATAACATCCCTTGGTGGGCTTATCTTGGCGGGCTTATAGGCGTTCTAATCGTTATATTGTCCACTTACATGACATCTAAAATCTCTAGCTTTTATTTAACGCTTTTAGTTTTTATAGGTCAGTTTTTTGTTGGTATTATTATCGACTACATGAGGTTCGATTTATTATCTGCCGGCAAAATACTCGGTGGTTTTTTTGTCTTGGCCGGCTTAACCTATAATTTAATAATAGATAAAAAAACACTACCCAATAGTTAGTTAATCTATTAGGTAGTATTAAACCTTTATTTATTTACCTAAAAAAGTACTAATCTCAGTCTCATCTCTTTCCCATCTCGCACACCCACTTAAAGTACAACTAACTATACCTATAACAAGGAATAGAATTAAAGATTTTTTCATAGATTATTCTTCCCTTCAATATTTCTTTGTTTATCTTATTATTTATTTTTTAAGCTTTCATATGCGTATTTAGCCTCTATGGGAAATTCTTCAATATTACACTTATAATATATAAGTTTATTTCATACAAACAGGTACTTGCACTTCTGTCAGCCAATCTTCTTCACTTTCTTTATTCCAAATACCATCAATAAAGGATTCTCTTGGATCATCAATCACTTCATAGTTGTTTTCTTTAATCCAGTTAAAGATGAAGGCATATGCTTCACCAAGATTATTATAGGGTCCTTTATGAAGCACACAAACCGCACGAGATACTTTATCCATTTTTTTAAACTTTAATAGCGCGGTATCCTCTTTAAGCTCAGTTACAGCTTCACAAATTTCTACATCAATATCTTTTTCTTTATATTCACCATCATGGTAAATATTAAAACAATACGCCGGCACAGCACATATGCAACCTAAACGTTCCATTTCCTTTGCCATTACATTGGGACAAAGATGAAAAAACTCCTCATAACTTGCTACTACCTGTCTCATAGAGGCTACGATTACTTCTGGCAATTCTTTAATAATTGGTGTATACATTTTCTGATTCTCTCCTTTTATACAGCTTAGATAGCTGCGGATTTGTAATAGTTTCGCATTTTCAGCTCTTAGGGTATTTAAAACATCCTGCTCTTTTAGCTTTAGAAATAGATCAATGGCTTTAGGATTACTTAATACTTCTTTGATATCACTAAGCGATAGTCCCATTTGTTTTAGCGTTATAATTTTATGAAGCTGCATGAGCTGACTTGTTGTATAGTACCTGTATCCTGTAAATGCATCTACATGCTCAGGTTTTAATAATCCTATTTCATCATAGTGTCTAAGTGTTTTTGTAGTAATTCTGTTTATTTTTGAAAACATTCCAATGGTAAAAATATTTATCTCCCCCTCCTATCCTTATTCAATTGACGTCGACAAGGTAAGTGTATACCTTCCCCCAAGGTTAAAGTCAATAGGTGTTTTTTTAAAATAATAAGTTTAAATAGTACGCTCTATCTTTCTTAGGAAATGTATTAACAACAGCTTTATAGGATTCCCTAACCATCCTTTTAAGCATTTCATCATCTATATCCAAGTTCGGTTTAATTGTATTCCAATGTTGTTTATTAAGGTGGTAGCCTGGTATAACTGCTTCAAACATGTCACGATAAGCTAAAGCTTGAAGCGGCTCACATTTTAAAGAAACGTCCCCTGCGTTACTAATAAGTGCAAACATCTTGTTATTGACTTTTATCACCATTGGCGTCTCTCCAAATGGATAATCTAATGTCGCCATAGGCAATGATAAACAGTATGCTTTTATATCCATATCTTTCTCCTTGTTCTGTTTTAGGTTTTTTACCCTGCTAATGTTCATTATAATTCCTCAGAAAATATATGTATACCAAACTAGAAAATATAGTTTTTTATATTTGCACCACTTTAAGATACTACACATAGTATAATAGAATAGAATAATCACAAAACACTTTGTACTGCATTCTGATGGTTTAAATGCCATAGAGCTATCCTATACGCATTATATGGAGGTAACTATATGGAAAATTGTATAGAAAATGAGCTCACGATGAAGGTATCTGCAGTAAGTATTATCACTAATATAGCCTTATCACTACTTAAACTTTTTGCAGGTCTTTTTGCACATTCTAGTGCTATGATTTCAGATGCCATTCATTCTGCATCTGATGTATTTAGTACATTCATTGTCATTATTGGTGTCAATCTCTCAAATAAAGCATCTGATGCCGAACATCAATATGGTCATGAGCGCTTAGAATGTATTGCCTCTATTATTCTCGCCATTATCCTCGGTGCTACAGGACTTGGCATTGGTTTAAATGGTGTTAATAAAATTTTAAATTACAACTATGATTATGACAGCTTCCAAATAACAGGTGTGTTTGCTCTTATAGTCTCCATACTTTCTATTGCAATAAAGGAATGGATGTACTGGTACACAAGAGGGGCCGCCAAAAAAATAAACTCTAGCGCATTAATGGCTGATGCTTGGCACCACCGTTCTGACGCCTTATCCTCTATCGGAAGTTTTATCGGTATTTTGGGTGCTAGACTTGGATTTTCGGTACTCGATCCTATTGCCAGTGTAATCATATGCCTATTTATTGAAAAAGCTGCTTATGATATATTAAGAGATACTGTTTCAAAACTCGTAGATCACGCTTGTGATCCTGAAACACTATTATGTATGAAAGAACTTATCAAACAACAAGATGGTGTGCTAAGCTTAGACGAAATAAAAACGAGATTGTTTGGCTCTAAAATATATGTAGATATAGAAATAGCGGCAGATGGTCATCAATCTTTAAGCAGCGCCCATGATATTGCAGAAAATATTCATTTATTAATAGAACACACATTTCCTTCCGTAAAGCATTGTATGGTTCATGTAAATCCAAGATTTGAAAATAGACAAAAATCGCTCTAGACTTTTCTAGAGCGATTTTTTTATTGAAAATTATTATTTTCTTCTTCTGATATGGCTGTTGGATTCATAAGTTCGTCATAGGCCTTCTGTGTTTGTATGAGCTCTGCCAGACTAAATTTCTTAGATAAATAACTTATTGTATCTATTCTTCTTAAGGACTTATTAACTTGTTCTTCAAAAATATCTATTTCTCTTGTTAGTCCCAATTGAATATGGCTTAATCGTCTTCTGATACTCAAAATTGCCTTAAGTATTTCCTCTTTATTTGTACTCATTATAGTTTCCTCTCTTGTTAGATCATTTTTAATTTATTACGTACTTTAAGTCCTAAAATGACAGTTTGCTAACTCATATTATATCTTATTTCTATAGAGAAACAACATTAACTATTCATTCGCTAGCAGATTAATTCTCTTTAGCTAAATGCACAAGATTTATGCTGACTTCCCATAGTCTTTTTGCAATAGCTTTATCATAAGACAGCCTCGAGGACATTATAGCCTTTTTATCATAAAAGTACTTACCAGTGACGTCTTCAACCTCTTTGGATACAGCTAAATAAATAGCTGTCTGGGCCCCTTCTAATGGTGTTTGAAAAAATGGCTTTAATCGACTTGTTATAAATGTTCCAAATCCAGTCTCTCTATCAACCCCCATTTTAGTGGCTACCGCACCTGGATGAAGCGCATTTACCGTTACCCCTTTTCCTTGTAGCCTATCTGCAAGTTCATAAGTGAAAAGAACATTGGCAAGTTTTGACTGTGCATAAGCTTTAATAAGGTTATAATGCTTTTTAAGATGAATATCTTCAAAGTGAATCTTGCCTATTTTATGTGCTCCTGAAGAAACATTAATAATTCTAGCCGGTGCACTTTTTATGAGGGTATCTAGGAGTAAATGTGTTAAAAGAAAGTGTCCGAGGTGATTAACACCAAACTGTAGTTCAAACCCATCCTTCGTTTGACGTCTTTTGGGCACAATTACCCCTGCATTATTGATAAGTATATCTAACCTATTATATTTCTTTTTAAATTCACTTACTAAACGTCTTATACTAGGTAAGTCCGCTAAGTCGCACAACATTAAATCAACTTCATCATTGCCACTTACCCTTTTAATTTCTTCTAATGCCTTTTCGCCTCTTTCTTTATTTCTAGAAATAATAACCACTATATTGCCGAGCTTTGCAAGTTCGGAAGCTGCGGCCTTTCCCATTCCTGCATTACCGCCAGTAATAAGTACAACTTTCTTTCCTTCCATACTATCGACCTCCCGTAAGATGACTTCCCCAAAACAGAGTATCAAAAAATATATTAAAGTATTGCTCTAGCAAAGTTGTTTTATTTAGTATATCATTTAATTATAGTTAAAGGATCGATGTAGGTCATACATAAGAAGAGGGGGAAATAAAGATGAATGAAACACTAAAAACAATTAAAAATAGAAGAGCTATTAGAAACTATCATCCAGATCAAATATCAGATTCAGCATTACAAGAAATATTAAACGCTGCATTATACGCGCCAAATGCAATGAATAGGCAAAGCTGGCACTTTACTGTTATACAGAATAAATCAATGCTTGATCAACTTGCAGACAGTATTATAGAAAATGTTATTAATTTTAATAATAAAGCGCTGGTAAATATGGTGAGTTCCCCAGGCTACCATCCCTTTTATAAGGCGCCAACAATTATTCTTATCAGCGGAGACATGGCAAATGAATTTATTCAAATCGAAGCCGGGACAGCTGCTCAGAATATCTCCCTTGCAGCAGAGTCCCTCAATATAGGCTCTTGTATTATGACTATGTCCAATTTTATCTTTGCCTCTAGTAAAGCTGATGTAATTAAAAAATCTTTAGGTATCCCTAATGGATATAACCCTATTTGCGGCGTAGTTCTTGGGTATAAGGCTGGTCAGGTCCCCCCTGTTCCTTCAAGGAATAAAGAGGTTATTACTTATTATAAATAAAACTAACATGAACATACTCTATTGTATCAAATTTATTTACTAAAGGCAGCAGTTTATTTTCTGCTGCCTTTAGTAATTGAACTTATTTTAAGCAATGTGTGATGTGAAATTATTCTATAAACAACTTTGTGTAGATGAATAGATAAACTTTTTGAGTTAATTCTCTATATAATATTTATTAAATGATTAAATCATTTATTCAACATTCATAAGAATATCCTTCAGTAAGGTTGCTTTATTTTTTATTCATGTATTGATAAATAAAACATTGGAAAAGATGGTAATATAAAAATATTTAGAAAGGAGTCTTTCAATGCTTGAATTTCTTAATGACTCGGCTCTTGTTCTTGGAAGAATCATTACTATTTTACCCCTATTACTGTTTATTACGCTTTATATGGGAAAACGTGCTATTGGGGAATTACCTGTCTTTGACTTTTTAATCATCGTTATCTTAGGTGCTATAGTTGGTGCCGATATTGCGGATCCTGAGATCAAACATCTTCCTACAGCCGTAGCAATAATAAGTGTCGGCATCATTCAAAGATTAGTCGCATCTCTTAAAATTTCCAATCGCAAAATAGGAAGACTCATTACATTTGAACCCACTATTGTAGTTCAAAATGGTAAGTTTTTAGATAAAAGTCTCAAGAAAATTCACTACTCTATCGATAATATCCTTCAGATGCTTAGAGAAAAAGATATATTTGATATCAGTGAAGTCGAGACAGCTATTATAGAATCCAGTGGTAACTTAAGTGTGCTAAAAAAACCTAAAAAAAATACTGTTACACTGGAAGATATGAAAATCTCCAAAAAAATATCTAGTATTACCTTTCCAGTCATCATAGAAGGTGAAGTATATGCTGATGTACTGAAATATTTCAATTTAGATGAAAAGTGGCTCAATGAGCAGCTTGCTTATCAGGAAGTAACTGATATTAAAAGTATCTTCTTTGCATCTCTTAATCATAATCATGATCTTCATATTTCTTTAAGGGATGAAACCCAAATACTTACCCCGGTTATAAAACATTAATACATCTTTAAATTTTAATTAGTTGCAATAATATAGGATGCGAAATCATTCTGAAAAACAACTTTATAGTGATGAGTGACACAAGTTTATATGTTGTTTCTGCATAGACCTCTACAACTGATCTTTGGCGCATAACTTTACTAAATTTCCAAGGAAATAAGTTGAAGTTATGTGCTTTTTCATTCTTTAAAATATTTAAAAGGAGCAAATCAAATGTTTGAATTTATTAAAGATTCCTCTCTAGTTCTCATAAGAATAATAACCATTTTACCCCTCATACTCTTTACTACGCTTTATATGGGAAAACGCACTATCGGTGAGATTCCCATATTTGACTTCTTAGTTATTCTCATACTAGGTTCAGTGGTAGGCGCTGATATTGCTGACCCAAACATCAAACATCTTCCAACTGTTGTAGCTATAATAGGTATTGCAATCTTGCAAAGAATCATTGCAAATCTCAAAATCACCAATCGCAAAATAGGCAGACTCATTACCTTTGAACCTACTGTCGTTGTTCAGAATGGTAAGTTATTAAATAAAAATCTTAAAAAAATCAGGTATTCTATTGATAATATTCTTCAGTTGCTTAGAGAAAAGGATATATTTGATATCAATGATGTTGAGACCGCCTTAATTGAATCAAGCGGTAACTTAAGTGTATTGAAGAAGCCTCGTAAAAATACAGTAACCCTAGAAGATATGAAATTAGTCAAAAAAAATTCCTCTATCGCCTATCCTATCATTATTGAAGGGGAAATTTGTTCAGATCTTTTAAGCTATTTTAATCTAAGCGAAGCATGGCTTCATGAAAAATTACGCTACCAAGAAATTACTGATATAAAAGACATCTTCTTCGCTTCCATTAATGAGCAGCACGAACTTCATATTTCTCTAAAAAACGAAAACATCTCTAATATACCTATTATAAAGCACTAGTAAAAAAATGATAAATTATGCAGTACCTTCCAAGGTCATTAAAGAGGGCTTCCACAGCCCCTATATCATCCTTTCTCTTTCTATCATCATACTCTCACTCATAGCTACCTATTTTATCTATAATAAGAAGACTTTTAGAATATAAGCTAAGGGGCCAAAAGGCCCCTTAAATCAAGTTGGCTTCGCTTTATAAATCCTTTCTTTTTGCATATAGAAGCTGAAATATTGCTCTCCTGCACCAAGCAGCATCCCTTCATTCTTACCCGTTACTAGAAACCCTCTGCCATTAAGTGAACAATGAAAACTTTTCAATATATTATTTTGAAGTTCTGTATTAAAATACATCATTACATTTCTGCATAAAATAAGTTCAAATTCATTTAAGCTTCCGCTTTCAGTAAGGTTATGCTGAAAAAAAAGTATCTTTTTACCTAAGTAATCTTTTGCCTTTATATAATCTCCCTTTAGCTCAAAATAACTCATAAAACTTCTTTCCCCACCAGCATGCTTATAATTTAGAATATCTTGATCAATATTCTGAATTGAATAGAGTCCATTTTTTGCTTCTTCTATGACATAAGGATTAATATCTGTAGCATAAATCTGTGCCCTGTCAAGAAGTCCAAGTTCATCAAGTAATATCGCAATTGAGTATGCTTCCTTTCCATTTGAGCACCCTGCACACCATATTCTAATGTGCGTATAAGAACTCAGATAAGCTAATACTCTTTTTTTAATTGCAAGTAGCACTTCAGGATCTCTGAAAAAATCTGTTACATTAATAGAAAAATCTATAAAAAGCTGATCAAAAATATTAGGGTCTTCAAACACTGCACTGCAAAAATCTGTAAAGCTGTTAATACTTTCTTTGAGCATACACACTTTAATACGCCGTTTAATACAATTTAACTGATATCTTGTATAATCATAGCCATATATATGGTACAACTTCTCTAAAAATGCAATTAACCTATCTTTTGGGATCATATCATCTTGATATTTTGTACATTGTCTACTCTCTATACATCTGACCTTCATGTATTTGCAGTTTATTCCCAAGGTATGAAGATACGTGTATAAATACATTTTAAAAACATATATCTTACAGGCGTTAGTCTTTTCTATACTATAAAGTTTTTCTACGATCTGTCTTGGAAGCATATTTGCATCAAAGAATGTAATACTTAATACTTGCTTCTTGGCATCATCTACACTGTCTAAAAATCTATTTATTTCTTCTTTAGAATGAACTTCTCCGCTTATAACTATATGCTTAATTTTGTTTTTATCAACATATCTCTCTATATTCATCTGCGTCTCACCTTATTATTAGTTAGTCCTTTAATATCCAGGCCTTAATAACCCTTATTAAATTATCATAATCTACAGGTTTAGAAATATAATCATTTGCTCCAACTGAAATACACTTTTCCCGATCTTCCTTTAAAGACTTGGCAGTCAGTGCTATAATAGGAATATGTTTAAATCTGCTATCCTGTCTAATTGCTATTATGGCTTCATAGCCATCCATTTCAGGCATCATAATATCCATCAAAATTAAATCTACTTGTTTTTCATTTAACGTCTCAAGCGCAATTTTACCATTATAGGCTTCTATAATATGTGCATTATAATTCTCAAGTACCGAAGCAAGGCTATACACATTTCTTGGATCATCATCTACGATAAGAATATTCTTACCTTTAAGACTTAAACCCTGATCTTCATTTGTACTCGCTGGGTCATTTCCTCTCGACTTGGTATCCAGCCTGACCTTATGCAAAAATAACGTCACTTCATCAAGTAATCTTTCAGCTGAATGAGCGGTCTTCACAACTATACTATCTGAAAACTTTCTAACCTCTTTTTCTTGCTCTAAGGTTAGTTTTTTACCTGTATAAACTATAACCGGTATATCTATTTTCTTTTCTCCAATAAACCTGCATATATTTAGTCCTTTACCTTTTTCTATCTCCAAATTAAGTATAACAAGATCATACTTCTCTTGATCAAGCTCTTTTTTTGCATCATCATCTTTATCAACAGCCTTTATTTTCACATCACTGTAACTTATGAAATCTTTTATTTGCTGTTGCCTATCTTTATTATCTTCTATAAGAAGGATTGTCTTAGGCATCTTCTCAGAAAAGCCAATCATTCCTGAAACAAGATTAATAACTTCCTTTTCTTCTATAGGCTTCTGATGATAACCTAATGCGCCTATTTTCTGTGGCTTATTATTCTTATCATAAACCGAAATAATATGGACAGGTATATTCCTTAGTTCCTTAATGCTCTTTAATTCTCTAAGGACATCCATGCCATGTATATCCGGCAGTCCTAAGTCAAGTAAAATGCCCTTTGGCCTATATTTTTTGGCAAGCTCTAATCCCAGTCTGCCATTCTCAGCTAAAACTGCATTAAATCCCATGTTCTCAATAACTTTTGTAATATATTCACCAAAAACATTATCATCTTCTATAACTAAAATACTCTTATCTACTTCTTCCAGGGATTCTAAATAGGCACGTACAGGAACAGTTGCTGCTGTAATTTTATCTTCTGTATGTTCTAAAACAAAGGCTTCTTCATCTTCAGCAGCAACTGTATCTGCAATATGTAAAATAAACTCGCTGCCTTGCCCAGGTTTACTATTTACTTCTATACGGCCGCCCATTGCCTCAGCCAACTTCTTAGATATAGATAAGCCAAGTCCAGTTCCTCCATATTTTCTAGAAATGGATCCGTCACCTTGCTGAAATTCTTCAAAAATGATATTTTGTTGTTCTTTTGAAATACCTATGCCTGTATCTCTTACTACAAAACAAACTTCCGATGTATTTTCTTTATCTTTCTTAATTTCCACTATAACAGATCCTTTAGACGTAAACTTTATGGCATTAGAAATAAAGTTCCTTAATATCTGAGCAATTTTATGTTCATCTCCATATAATCTTTCAGATACATAATCTTCAATTTTAAATTCTAAGTTCTTCTCCTTGGCTAAACTTTTAAACATATCCTTTAGTTCTTCTATAAATAGCGTTGAATGAAAAAAATCCTTTTCTACATGTATTCTGCCAGATTCAATTTTAGATAAATCTAATATATCATTAATCAATCTTAAAAGCTCTTCTCCTGCTTTATGGATCACCTGTATTTTTTCTTGATCTTTAAGATTTATAGATTCTTTCTTAGTGTTTAAGAGCAGTTTTGATAATAAGATAATTGAATTTAATGGCGTTCTAAGTTCATGTGACATATTTGCTAAAAAATCTGATTTATATTTGTTAGATAATTCTACGTCCTCTTTTGCTTCTTCTAGTTTTATATTCTGATCATTTAAAAGCATCGTTTGCTGCTGCAATAAATGTTGCTGTTCTTCAAGTTCTGTATTAGTTTCCTGCAGTTTTTTTGCCTGTTGCTTTAAAATACGCTGTTGGCTATGAAGTACTTTGTTTGCCTCTTCTAATTCTTCTGCCTTTTTATCTAGTTCTTCTCTTGCTTTTTCAGATACATGAAGCAGTTCCAATACCTTGGCGTTTTGTTTAGCCGCATAGAGATTAACGGCAATTGTTGTGCTTGCTTCGTCTAAGTATTCAAGCTGTATTTCACTAATAACTTCCATCGAAGCAATTTCAATAACCCCATAAAGCTCTTCTTCATGAATAATAGGAAAAATGTAAGCATTTATTGGTTGTTGATTGATAAACACTGAACGAACCATTGCATTTTCGTCTCTAACGGGCTTCAATAAAAAAGATTTTTTTTCGAGACCAACTTGTCCCACTATGCCTTCTCCCAGTAAAAGTTCTGCTGGCAGCTCATCTTTATGTGAACAAGCATAAGACGCTATTAACTTTAATACATTATGCTCTTTTTCATACATATAAAAGACACCAGTACCCCCAGATATTGTTCGGCATAAGTTATTCATTGTATTTTGAGCAAGCTCTTCTAATGTATGATATCCAGATAATTTCTGATTAAGTGCATTTTTATGATCTTTAATCCAAAATACATTCTTAAGTTTTCTAATAAGACTATTGTAAAAATTTGACATCTCAGCTATTTCATTTTTTCCATCGATATCCGCAAAGGCGAGCTTATTTGTATTAATGCTTTCATTCATTGCATCTTTTAAACCATTAATCGGCACTAAAATACTTCTTATCATCACAATAAACAGGGCAAAAAAAACGAAGCTTAAAAAAACAATTAATCCTACAAGCATATGTATCTGATTGACTTCTAAATCTCTAGACTTCATAACAAGCTCATAAGCCTTCTCTTTAGAATTATTCTCAAGTTCAACTAGCAGATTTTCTAATCCATTCACCATAAAAGCAAAATCATTTTTAGCGAGATCTATAGCTTTTTGCATATTACCTTCTTGAATACAATTAATTGTTTCCATTCTTTCAGCCTGCCAACCTAAAAAATCCTTCCTTATCCTTATCTCAAGATCCATCACCTTTGACTCGGCAGCTTGATTTTTTATGACATCCAGACTCTGTAAGATTCTGTTATCTAATATCTGTATATCACTTATACCCTTTTGGAGTTCTTCTTCATTTCTTGATAAAATAATGTCTCTTGTAATTCTTTGAATTTTAATGATGTCTACTCTTATTTCTATCGCTGCACTAGAGACTTGCAGTGAGTCATTGTATATGAACCTTGTTGCATTACCCAAGTAGCTCATCTGTCTGATCGCAAAAATACCAAAGCTAATAAAAATGCTTATCCATATCAAAAGAATAATCATTAATCTTCTTTGCATACTAATATTTTTAAATTTGATCATTATATGCTCTCCTAATTCTTGTCTAAGTTTTAAGTATTATTACATATAAATATCCGAGAACTCTATGCTAATCTTCTGAACAACATTATTATCTACTTTATAATCATAACTCATTCCACCCATTGTCTCTCTATGCTTGTCATCGTTTACAGGCATTTCAACAACAAATTCACTGCCTTCTTGATACTCACTCCTTACTGTGATTTGACCACCATGAGACTCTACAAGATACCTGACTAGATTTAAGCCAATGCCGCTTCCTTCATTTCTTCTAGTGAGCAAATTATCCCCTTGTTTAAATCTTTCAAAAACCTTATCTAACATATCTTTTTGTATACCTATCCCTGTATCTTTTACAGAAATACTTATAGCATCTCCTATATCCTTTAACTGCACATAAACAGTGCCTCCCACCGGTGTAAACTTTATCGCATTGGAAAGCAGGTTAAGCACAATTCTCTCTATTGCATCTAAATCACAGTATACATCTTTCTCTTCTATATCCGTATCAAATACAAGATTCATCCCTTTATTTTTCATATAGGGAGCAATAGACATAGTAATAGACTCTACAAGCTCTACAATATTACATCTTCTAAAATTGAGCGTAAAGTGCCCTGTATCTATTTTTGTAATATCTATAAGGTTATTTACGAGTCTTAAGAGTCTATAACAATTCTGCTTTTGTATATGTACCTTTTCTCTAAACTTTTTCTTTTCTATCGGGGTTTCATTATCAAGATATAACTCTATGAGTTGTATAGAACTTAATATAATATTTAAAGGCGTTCTGAGTTCATGAGAAATATTTGCTAGAAATGTACTTTTGCCCTCGTTTGCAGCCTCTGCCTGTTCTTTTGCCTGCCTAAGTTCCTCAGTTTGTTCTTTGACTTTCTGTTCGAGTATCAGATTCATATTTCTTTCTTTTTCGATAAGTTTAAGATACACATTAATCCTATTAATAAGTTGGTATTCATCGATAGGCTTTACTAAATAATCTACTGCACCTATTTCAAATCCTCTTTTTCTAAATTCCTCACTTTTATAAGCAGCTGTAAGAAATACAATGGGTATATCTTTTGTCTTCTTTCTTTTTTTAATAAGGGCTGCTACTTCAAAACCGTCCATCCCTTCCATCTGTATATCTAAAATAATTAAATCTACAGTTCTGCTATATAATAGCTTAAGTGCATCTTGTCCACAATCTGCTTCTATTACTTCTGCATTAATATACTGTTTAATTAGTTCCCTAAGCGTAAATAAATTGTTATGATTATCATCTACAATCAATATCCTATAATTAAATTCAGCCACAATGCTCTACCCTCCATCTATTTTAACATTTATCCCCTCTTTTTATTGTACTTTAGTTTTTTGATTTGTCAAAGGATTTAGACATATGTTGAAAATTACATTTATTCTCTTTCACTTTGCGCAAATAGTACTTAAATGAGTCTACAAAAAAACAGCAGTTTTTTATTAGTTCTGCTGCCTTTTTAAGGGACTAATGCTTATTATTTAAAATTTACGTCCTCCACCGATAGCATTCATTGTTGTTTTGATAAATCCCATATAATCCCTCCAAAATTAACTTTTATGCGAATACTTCATTCTTACCATAGCCTTCCTTGCCTTATAAATCAATTTTCCAACTTGTTAAATCAGATTTGTTTTTCTCTATACTACAAAAGAAGCTGCCCTATAAAAAGTAAACTTTATTTACCTTTTAGGACAGCTTCTTTTGTATTATACTTTATTAGCTACTTTTATTATAAGACTTCGAACAGCTTCTTTAGTAAATCTTTTTTCAGTCCAAAGGATTTTATTTGAAATAACTTCTATATTATTTAGCTTTTCTATTGTATCTGCATAATTTCCAGTATTAAATACTGCCCTTCCTACTTTTTCCACCAGTGCCTCTGTGTACCTTAAGTTCATCTTTTCAAGTGTGTTCCAAGATACAGCATTAATTTTTACGTCTTTTACAATGAGTTTATTAACTGCATCTTTTAACTCTAAATCAATATTATCTATCACTATTTTATACTTTTTTACAATAGTATTTGCTACTGCTTTGATAAGATTCTCTTGATAGGAAGTTTCTGTTAGTTTTTTACACTCTTTTGCATTACTGATAAATCCGCATTCAATAAGTATAGCTTTTTCAAATCCATTTAATATACCTAAATCAGTTCGCTGCTTAGCCCCACGATTTGTAGCTCCCGTTGAAGTGCTCATTGCCTGACTCACACTTTCAGCAAGCTCTTTTTCTCCTTTATAAAGTACTTCTATCCCACTAGCATTATTGTTAGCTGCACTATTAATATGTATACTTACAAATAAATCACATTTCAGATTCAATGTCTTAGTGGTTCTTTCTAATATGCTTATTGTCTGTTTTTCAGTTTCTCTGGTCATGTAGCATATTATATGATGCTTTTCTAACTCTTTTTTAAGTTTTTGGCTTATTTGCAAAGCTAGATAAGACTCTTTTTGTCCATTGCCACAGGCCCCATAATCAAGGATATTATTTCTATGCCCAGGATCAATCATTATTTTCATCATTTCACCGCCTAGTTATCTGCTCTTATCTCTGAAAGATACTTTTTCATCTCTTCGACAGCCTGTTCGAGCATTCTATCTATTTCATTTTGAGAAAAGATCAGTTTAATCAAACTAGGTAACTTTTCATATAACCACGTCGTTACGGCCGCATACTTTAGCGTTCCTGTCTTGCTTCCATATGTATCTTCAGCTCTGCACACAAGGAAAAAAAGTATTTTCCTGACCTTTTCTCGATAGCCATTTTTTATAAGCAGAATGCAAGCTACTGCAAATAGAAATAGTGCTAAAATATTGCCTATATCAGCTTCTAAAAATTCAATCATAAGCTTTCTTTCTCCTTTACTATCGTATTTTATTGTTTGTGCTCTATTTAATTTCTCACTAAAGCTTTGCTACTTAGCTTATTTATCCTGAATAAGATGCTCATCAAGACGTTTATGTGCCTGTTTTGTACTTTCTTCTACTCTTACTAATCTTTCCTGCATATTGTCCATCTTAGTGTCTATTTTATCAAGCTTAATAAGTATATTACCGTTACCTCGTCTTACAATTTCAAGGTCTGTAGAGACTTTATTTTCATCTCTAGTACACTCCCTAATATCCTTTGCTCGACCAATAAAAAAGGCTACTATGTTTAGACATGTTAATAGCAATCCTATAAATATAATGAAGTCATCTAGTTCCACAGATATCACCTAGTCTTCTATAAAAACATTTTTAAATCCACTGTTTAAAAACTACATATAATTTTGCTAATACTATTACGTATGTTATGCTTCTATTCATATAATATTAAAATAATAAAGTACGCCTTTGTTATATGTATCTTATATACTTACACAATATCTATATTCATATATATAACTTATTATCACGGGGACAACCTGACTATATATACACGTGTTACACCAAAATTACAGGTTCCAGTTCCTGATGATAAATTATTATACCTGCAGATCTTAACTGCCCCAGATAGAGGAAAAAATCCAAATGCAAACCCTTGAATGGTATTGCCTGTTTTAATAGACAATGCATATGGTCCAACATCCAACTCTCCATACCCAATCGATCCTGACCATGCTAAGCTAGTCTCAAATGCAATCATATATGTACCAGCTTGTTTAAATGTTATTACATTGCCAGAATAAGTCGTATGTGCATTACCTTGTACTTGCGAAAAAGGTAGTGTATCCTCTTGTTTTTGTGATAATGAACAGCTTCCCCAAGTTATTGTATTCCATGCAGGCCCACTAGGAACTAATGCCTGTATTGCTTGCGTTACCCTTTCCGGAGTCATATATTTGGTCCCACTGGCTCCTGCTTGTGCCTCTGCCAAAGTTGCTATTCCATAGTTTTCTACACTACCTAAGCCTATATCTGCTTTTGCTAGTGTTACTGCTCCCGTTCTACCTGCTACACTGGTAACCGGAGCAGTATAACTACACTGTTTGGTAGTTGGATGACTATACGCGGCCAAGCTGCTTAATAATCCCTCTGGGGTTATCGATAGATTAGCTCCTACCTTAATAGGCCCAAGCTTGCTTGCTGTCGCAGGTGCAGATAAATTACCTATTTGATTATCTAGTGCATTTAATTTTACTTTGTCATCTTTGGACATAAGTCCATTTTTCGATATTGTAGCAATTTCCGATAAGCCACTTATTCGTTCATCTATAACGTCCATATTGCTATTCTGATCTTGTATATCATAATATTCATTGTCATTAGGCTTCTTTAGGCCTAAATTAGGAGTTACTTCCATTTATATCACTCTCCCTTAATTGTCTATGAGTAAATTGCTTTAAATAACTATAAGTATATGGTTTTAAGCCACCATGGGTTTTAAATATATATTCATAAGTATAATTTAAATGAGCAGGCTTAATCTCCTTAAGTGTCTGTGTTAAGTCACTCATATTAGGCGGCATACCAACAGTTCCTACAAACTTAATGATAAAACGGTAGTTTTCACTATCCTCTATAACTTCTACTTCACCATTAGAATACGCTTTGGCTGTTTCCTCTATCATTTGTTTCGTAGTCGTTCCAACTCCTAATATTTTAGCCTTGATCCGTTCTCTTCTGAAGTTATTACTTTTTGTAATATCAATAGGTAGTCCTAAAATCTTTTCCCACCTGCTTAACAACTCAGTGGAAGTTTTAACAAAACAGTTATCAACTGCAGCAATCAATTGTGCTTCCGTTAGAGTAACTTCTTGATCAAGTATGGTCTGCAGCTCCAGCATTGTATTATTTTGAGCATAGTAAAGGGGTAAGTAGTCCATTAACATACAACTCACCCCTTACTAAGTGAAATAGTTCCTATTCTAGGAACTTCACTGTCTGTTACTATTATATTTTCAGTATTTTCGTTAAGTGTCAAATGATTATAGTCTATAACTCCCTTGCATTGCAAAAGCAAGCTGCCGACGATTGCATAACTTACAAAGTTTTTCTCAAAAGTCATTCCTTTTAAATAGTCAGCTAATCTTTGTCTAAACTCTGTAGTAACTTCTTCTAATGTTACACTGCTGTTAATTGTTAATATGCTGCCAACATTTATTTCTTTGGCTATTGGCGTATCAATTGTAATGGTGGCTCCAATAGGTCTAAATTTCTCAATATACTCTCGCACACTCGTCTTAAGAGCATTTGTTGCAGGATTTTTCTCATTGTCCACGATAAGTATCTTGACCGTTCCATTGCCATTCCACAGGGGCAATACTTTGCAGTCTCCGACTCCTTCTACTTCAAGTGTCCATTGTTTATAATGATATTCATTTCCGCTTGTCGAAGGCATTTGTACTCTTAGGTAAAACCTCTTTCTCAGAGCTTCATCCGTTTCTGTATCGGTTCCATCTATTAAGATATCTGTAAGTTTAGCACTAGTAAGACCGCTAACATTATCTATTGGCTGCATACTTCCGCTATATTGATTTCCTATTACTCCTGGCTGCTCACATTCTAGTTTATATACGCCTGCATCTATCTTCTCTACTATCTTATAGATAATGTTTTGTATTGAAAAACGGCTTCCAATAGGCACATCTATATTAAATATTCCTTTTCTAATTGCCTTAGTGGCCATTTTACGTTCCACTCCAAATCCGCTGCAAAAACGTGTTAAATATTCTTGTATAGATGTGTCTACAAATACTAGATTAAGAAAGTTATCAAGCCTAAAATACATTTGAGCAAGTTCATAAGCACAAGGTGCCAATGCATCATAGATGATACTCCCTTCACGCTTATCTACATTACTTGGTACTTTACTCATCATACGTTCTAAAATTTCATTATAATTCACATCATCACCTCCTTATCTGCTGTAATTGTCCCATAAATACTGATTACATCAAAAGAACATATCAGCTGATCGGTGTTACTCTCAATATAAAAATTGGTGACATCTTTGATTCTGTCATCATATAAAAGTGCTTCTTTGATGAGTCCCTTAACAGCTATTTTTACATATTCTATGTCCTGGCCTATCAGCTGTTCCATATCTAGTCCATAGTCAAAGGAATAGATTGGATAATGATATCTTTCTGTATTTAATATCTTTTGGATAGCTTGCTTGAGTGCCTCCACGCCATCAATGATTCCTTGTATTGTTTCTATACCCAGTCTATAGGTATTGCTGGTTTGAGGCGTTTCGTCTATTTGTATGTTTATAGCTTCATTAGGTAACATCATTTATCACCTCAAGTATAAAATATTCTTGACCTCCATAATTACATATAAGTCTGAGCCTTGACCCTATTTGTTCAGAGTGTATCAGGTTTGCCTTCTGGTTACCCGTAATGAGTTCATAAGGAATAATAAGTTTATCCCCTATTTTAATTGAAAGCGGATTAACCGTTTCTACACTCCCAATCATCAGTTGAGTCATCTTTACACTGTTTAAATAATTAACTATTATTTTTTTAATCTCATTAATCATAATATAAGCTCCAAATCCATTGTATGACTTCCTTCTTTAAAGGTATGCGTCACCTTATCAACTACTAATCTCCTATTCATCCTTAGATCTTCCATACTTGAAAAAATCCTATTACCTGCCCTTACCCTTGTATCTCCAATACATTTTAGCTGTAAGGTCTCTTTTTCACGGTTATATGATCTAAGCATCTCATTGGCCCTTACCTGAAGCTGGGCGTTATTTACATTTTGATCCACTGATTCAAAATACTGCAAAATACCATAGGCCTTAAAGGATTCTTCATCTTTGGCGATAACAGGCTCTTTTTCATCCTTCTTAGTCAATACGATTAGATTATAGGTTCCATCATCTATAGACTTTTCATAATCATAATCGTAACATAAGCTACTATCGCCTATTACTAAAGACAGATTCAACTCTTTTAGATTGCGAAGAGCAATATGGCCTGCTTCATCTCGTACACAGTATTTTTCTCCTGTAGCCAATAATGTATCTTTTATACTGCTATAAAAAATATCCAGCCAGGTTTTATCTGTATGAATACTGGGAATCAGCTTGTATTTTGTGTCGGCTATAATCCCCCATTTAAGGTTGAAATACTTACAACTATTTTTAATCAAAGCTCCCAATGTCATATCTTTTATAACAATTGAATCTTTGGTTTTAAGATATCTAAGCTGATCATAGGCTGTAACCTGTATTTCTTTTTTGGAATTTCTTCTTGTCTTAAATACAAATCCATAAAATAACACTTGATTATCATATAGAAATTGTATAACCGACCCATTGCCTATTTCTGCATAACCGTCTATATGACTAAAGTCAAGCTTGCTGCAGCCATTATTAAGTACATCTGTCCATGTTATCTTTATAATTAAGTTTGTGATATCATATAATTTGTGATCTATATTGTTTGTAACTAAAAACTGTATACTCATCTGAGCTTAATCACCTGCCCTGGATAAATAAGATTCGGATTTTTGATTGTAGCATTTAGCTTGTGAAGTTCGATCCATCTGGCTCCATCTCCTAAAAACCTTTTTGCAATCCCCCATAATGTATCACCTTTTACAATGGTATAGTTCTCCGGCTTTTTAGGGCTTTCTGTATTTCCCTTTACCTGTTGTTTGGTTATTGTCCCTGTTACAGGATCTTCCTTTACCTCCTCCATCCTAATAAGATTGACGGTTTCTATAAGCTTGAAATCAACATAGTAATCCCCTTCTTCTCCAGCCTTTTCTGTGATCGTGATACTTTCAATCAATATCTGTGTATTAATCTCTTCATTGATGCCATCACTTACTTTAAAACCTATAGGCTTGTTGTTTCTCCGCCATTCTTGGAGTATTTCAAGATATCCATTAGCATTTCTGAAGCTCCCCGCTTTATCAAAGCCTCTTTGATTATTTACATAATGATAAGTCTTACTGGGAAATTCTGCTTCAAATTGAATGGTTCTATTAGCCATGTGCGTTGGCAGAGCTATCTGTCCCAATTTAAGAACTTCATACTTTTCATTAGCCTGTGGATTATCTATCTTAATTTCCTGTGGATTGACCGGTAGACGCATAACATCCTCATTAAAATTAAAAAATATATTAAAACTCATTAATACGCCCCCTCTGCTGCTATTGCAATTTGTTCCTGTAAAATATATTGGATACGTTGAGCAACCTTGTCAACATCAGCGGTTTCCTTAACATCCCCAAAGCTCACCTGAATATTAGGAGCTAGGGTCGCCGATGAATATTTATTGATGTAATCCCGTTCCGCAATATCCTTAAGATACTGTACATCATCATCAGACACATCCACAGGTACATTACCGCCGTTAGGTCCACTGACCGGTATACTTTCGTTGTTCGTCATATTAAATGGATTGCCAGCTGACAGGTTATCTTTATTATTTAACCCAGGTAGCGTTAGATTACCATCTTGTATACTTAAACTATTCGGCAGGATACTACCCAAACCTGTTTTGATGCCTTTATAAAAGTCTCCTGCTGTACTAGCTCCTTGGGTAAATGCGTCAGAGTAATCAACAAACTCCTTACTTTTTACAAATTCCTTTAGTTGATTTTCATCAGCTATTTTGCCTGCTTTAGCTGCCAGGTTATTCTTAAGATTTGTTATGCCCGATGTGAGACTCACCTTAACTCCAGGAATACCATTAAGTAAATCTTCAATGCCTTGTGCAATTTTTTCTATAAAGCTTAAAACATTTACAGCTAAATCATAGAATAGCTTCTGGACGGCTGCTACTGGATTACTAAAGACATTCCCAAAGAAATTGATAAATGCAGCTACTATATTCCACAGGTATATAAAACTATTGTAAAAATATCCGACAAATACGCCTAATATCCCGCCTACAACTTCAAAAATCTGTTCGAATGTCACACCCATCTGCCCTAATATATAGATAACAATGGCTACTGCTGCAATAAACATAAATATCGGCAGATTCATCATAATCCATGTGGCAGCCTGCACTAATAAAGGTTGTATCATCATCCATAACTTGCCTATAAGCATGGGGATATATGTAACACCTATAACCATTAAAGCCGCAGCGACGCCGCCAAGCACTGCTTGTATAATATCCCAATTTGAACCAATCACTTCTCCAAGCCATATAAACCCATTTACAAGCCATGATAAGCCTATTGCAATGAGATTAAACCCGCCAACCAATATATCTATAAATGGCTGAAAAGCTCCACTTTTTAATAACTCATTAAATTTTGTAACTATTGGAGCAAGTGTATCGGCAACTATTCTCATAGCACCACCGAAATCTTCTGATATTTTTTTTGTAAACATCCCCCACTGAATAGATAAATTTCCTACCATATTATCTAATGCCTCTTGGGAGTAGCCGGATTTACTTATAAGATCATCCAAAATGTCTACAGCCTCTGCCATATTCCCCATACTAACAGCATTCTCAAGCCCACTGCCTTTTATCGCCCCTGCGTCTATATTAAAGCTTTTAGTTAAATCTGAATAATCTCCCTGCATAGCTTTTTTTAAGGCATCTCCTGCTCCCTTGGCATCCTGTCCGCTTATATTTAATTTTGCAAGCTTCTCAGACATACTATTAAGCTGATCTATGTCTTCAACACTTCGTGTCACCCCCAAAAACTTTTGGGTATTGGCAGCCATCTCATCAATACTTAAGGAAGATCCCTTTGCTTGTTTAGATATATGATTAAATAACCTTGATCCAACCTTAGTATCACCTAATACTGCGCCGATTAACTGTTCTGATTTTTGCAGTTCTGTGGCTGTGTTTAAGCCTTTACCCATCAACTCAAATCCCTTTTTAACTATGGTCTGGACAGATATGAGTTCTTTTAGTTTGTCTTTCATCTTATCAAAGATACTCACTTTACTGGCTGTTTTACTTAAGGCATTATTAAAATTATTTGTAATATTTGACGCATTAACTAACTGAATATTAAAATGATTGGTTGTATTATTTATGTTGTTTATGTTTTTTTCAAAGAGCTTGGAAACATTAATTACATTTTTAATGCTTGTATTGTATTGTTCAGCTAATAAAATAGCTTTATTATTAATAACCGCCATATTATTTTGTACTGACATTTAAATCACCTCCTCCTTGAACTTTTTATACGTTTCAGTTTTTCCTGTTCTTTCTTTTCGGCCTCAATCCTATGCAAAATAGAGGCATAAAAAAATGCCCTTTCTCTTGCTGTCATATTGACTATTTGAGAAGGCACTATATGTAGCTTCTGGAGAGCATAATGAGCGATTACAAACTCGACATTACTCTCCTTTATTAGTTTTTTGCCTCTTCAATTAACTCATTTTCTGTCTGTAATCCGCTAATTTCTTGTACAGCTTGTGATAATACTGCAAATTCACCGACTAGAAGCATTTTATTTAAAAGCTGAGTCGCCCCCATTGCACCATAATATTTCTGTAAATCTGCACTGAGCAGGTCTGGATAAACCACACAGCTTGCCACCATTTCATTCATATAAGCTAACTTATCAAACGTTTCATTTCCTTTTTTGTCTTTTTTCATATGCTTTTTAAGAAGGTATTCATTTTCTTCACTCGTAATAGCTTTTACTTCCCACTCAACGGGTTTGCCGTCTTCTAAAAAACGTTTAGATACTATAATTTTTTGATTTTCTACTTGAATTGGATTTAAAAATGCCTTTAAACTTTTCATTGACTTTTTATCCTTCCTTTGTTTTGCTTATAATTTACTCAATCCTCTTTTATTGATATTCTTTAAAAGAGGGCCACCAGGCCCTCGCCTTCTATCTAAAATTTGCAGGCAAATCAAAAAATGACAACCCTTCGATATCATCAAATGTAAAGTCCGTATCAATCGTGATCGGATCTTCTGATTGATCATCAAGCACCGTTACCGGGATCGTTGCAAGTATGATGTTATTTAGAATGACTTCCTGCTTGCCGATACTGCTTTGTGCATCCTCATTCTTAATCTGTAACTTGATTCCGCCATAAGTTCCATTTTTGATATACTCTATAGCTAATTTCAGCATATCTGAGTTCATAAAATACATTGTCATGCTTCCTGTACCTTCAGCTCCGACAATCTTGTGCTGAGCCATTCTGTGCCCCAGCATCTGTCTGCTTTGTACTTTCATATCCAACTGTGCTTTGCAGTTAGATATCTCAAAAAGTTCTCTGTTTTGTCCATTAATTGTAATAAATGCTTTGCCTTCTTTAGAAGATATTGTGTCCACTAATTTTACATAATTATCTGCCATGATTTATCCTCCTTATTTTAAGTTCACTGTAATATAGAATTTCTCAGCACTGTCTACCGGCTGAATATAACTATTGATAATAACGGCATCTGTGTCCGCCCCTGCCAAGACTGTTACATCTTCCGGCGTAAAGTTCTGAATCGCCTGTAGTCTTTGAAGCTCCTTGAAATAATCAATAAGGCTTGCTCTTAAAAGACTTCTGCCTTCATCATTGTTATTTACTTTACCCATATAGCTGGCTTCGAAGATGCTTGTTACATCATTATTGACATTATCAATAATTCTAACTACCCTGTTTTTTCTAAAGTCTTTTGCTTTATCTGCTGTAAAAGTTGTAAACGAGTTGATATCATACACTGCCGTTACATTTTGGTTAAAGTCAGATTTAAAGATAAATTCACCAGCATTAACTGCTGCTTCCATCTGAGTTTTTGTCATTTTAGGTGCAGCATCTATAGCTCCTATATATTTTTTGTTCGTATTAGACTGATTGATTCTAGCACCAGCAGTCGCTCCGGCTACCCAAGCTGTACACTGTGCTGCTGATAAAATCTTATTGTCCGAAAGTTTAACCCCATTAACTACATTTATGATAGCTTCATCATCTGCTTTATAATTAGCTAAAACAGCCTGTACATATTTGCCTTCATCTGCTCTTAGAGCTTTTACCCATGAAGTAACAGTCGCTTTATTTGCTGCAAAGTTGTCTCCGTCAAATGGATAAGCAAATACATTAAAATCTTCTGTTTTAAAAACATTTAGGCAAGCGTCCAAGTCCTCTATGGTATGTGAAACACCTAAATTATAGACGATAACAGACTGTGCACACTTAAGTGCTTCAGTCACTAGTTCATAGTCTGCTGCTGTCGGTGCTTTTTCTTTAAGTTCGCTCGATGTAGCTGTCTCATAATATAAATCACCTTTTTCTCCTACACTTAACTCCACTGCCAAAGCTACAGTCCCACGGTCCCCTGGCATAATCGAAAGTGGCTTATTAGTCAAAAAATTAATATATACCCCTGGTAATACTTTATTTTGTGAAGTCCATGTTCCACTCACTTTACATCACTCCTTAGTTCAAATTGTTCTATATCTCTCATACGATTTAATGGCTCTTCTATCATTTCTGTATAGCTGATATCAAATGCAAAGTGTATTTTTCCTTCTTCCAGGCTACACTTCTTATTTTTGATTCTCACCTTAAAATTATCTTGCTCCAATAGATCAAACTCTTTTAAAAGAGTTAATTGAATCAAATCTATAGCCACTTTATCCTGTGCTATATCAGATGAATAAGTAATGTCAAATGATAAAAAGCTGCTAAATCTAGTGTTTAACAACTTTTTATAGGTTTGACTTTTTAGTTGTATTAGAAATGACGGTGTTTGGGAAGTTGAGGGAATTTCTATATCATATATTGGTGTCTGTGGATACAGTATCTGTAACTTTGTCCTAATACATGACTTAATTTGACTAATCATACTGGTTATTCACCCCATTCTCCTGCTATATTTATTTTTATTAAAGCTCTTAGAATCTTAGTTGATTAGCTTAACTTGTAATAATAAATTCTGCATACTTTGCTTTGATTGCTTCATATTGCTCATCCAAGCCTTTAATAGATCCATCTTCCTCCAACACTAGTTTATCTTTATTGAATGCGTTTATTAGCAGTTGATGATATTTAGCATCAAAATCTTCGAGCTTTTTGCTCAGGGCATTGTCAAAAATAAGACTGCATAGCTGGGAATCATAGTCTATTTTTATTGTGTCTATCTTCATTCTATAGGCATCTATTTCAGCCTTTAGAATTTCATTATAGTCATTAAGCTTCTGCCATCTATCTATTTCAGAATTAGCTAATTCTAGTTGTTTTTTTAACAGTTCATATTGCTTTTTTAGTTTAGTATATCGCTCATCAGCTCGTTCTAATGAGGTGGTGTAAACTTTAGCTCGCTTCATACCTGTTATGATTTTTTTAATGATTTCTTGATCTATTCCTAAATCAACTAATAATTTTTTCATTTTACTTTTCCTCCAATACGCTTTTTAGGTGGTTGCATCACATTTGAATTGTTACTACTCCATTCTTTTAGGTCTTATGTATAGTTATAAAAGACAAAACTAAAATTTTAGCTGTTAATATTTGTTTTTGTCTACATTAACATAGTATCACTTCTAAATGGTATTTTTCAGTACACTAAAAATATAAAAATAGGGTATTTTTTAGGTATAACTCCGCTTATATAAAAAATCATTTAGTCTATTAAGTATGATTACCCTGTTTTTTTTAACTGTTTCTTCACTTACATCCAATTTATAAGCTACCGTATTTATTTTATATTTTTTAAAATATCTAAGTTCTATCAGTTCCGACTGTTCTTCTGTCAACATAGTCAGCATATTATCTATTTTTTCTAGCTGTATTTCTTTGCCTCTTCTTAGTTTTTTAAGATAATTTAACTTTTGTTCCTTATTAATAACTTCATTTTCTATTATGCTATTAAACTTGTAAGTGCTTGTACTTGCTTTGATAGCTGTAAGGCAGCCTGCACTTAGCCCTGTATATTCATTTTCAAATGACTCTATATCCAGTTCAATATCCCTAATCTCCGCTTTGATATCATTGTATCCATATAACATATCTTCTATCTCTTTGTATTTTTTCATTATGTGTCCCCTCTTTCACATTGTATTCTTTAGTAAAATCTTTTTAAGAATAGAATATATTCTCATCATTCTCTATCTAGCTTTTATACAAATCCTCATTAATTAAATCGTTTGGTGTGACTTTTAGAGCCTTGCATAGATTACATACTATCTTCACACTAGGATTATCATATTTTCCATTCTCAAGTTCTGTAATATAGCCTCTCGCAATGCCTGATTGATAACTTAATTGCACCTTAGAAAGTTTTTTTTTCTCTCTTATCTGTTGTAAATAGAGTATATTCATTGACGATATTTCTCCTTTTTATCTTGTAGTATAATTGATAATAATATATACATTATGATTTACATACTATTCTAGAAATTTGAAGTAGCTATCTTTAGATATTATCATAATTTATCTTTATGATAATATTTTACTTATCTTTAAGATAAATTTCAATAAGTTTTTAATTATTTATCTTTATAACTTTATAATGTGTCTTTATTTATGCTTTTTATTTGAATTGATTATTTGTATAGTGTATAATTTATACAAGAAAGTAGGTGCTTATTGTGCTTAAAATACATGAAAATATAAGAAAATTAAGACTTGAGAAAGGTTATAATCAAAAAGACTTAGCAGATAAAATGGGAGTTACTGTTACTGCCGTTTCAAATTGGGAAAATGGAAATAGAATTCCAGAAACAGTGACATTAGATAAATTAGCTGATATTTTCAATTGTACAACAGACTACTTACTAGGACGTACAGAACATAGAGATTCTAAAATATATTCGGGAATGAAAGATGGTAATATTATAGAAATAGAAATTCACAAGAGCTATCCCCATAATCTAAAACCTAATGAAGTGGAGAAATTAATAGAGAATTTATCTGCTGTGGGATTTGATGTGGAAAAATTAATTAAGAATATAAAAGATTGAAAGCTAACAATAATTTTAAATAAAAAATACCCTACAGCGTAGACTGACATAAAGAGTCTATCCTATAGGGTATTTCTTTGTATAATTAACTAAAAGTATAGGCTAAGCAAGATGAAATAAAGATAAAATCCTGAAAAGCCCTATAAGAATTAAATTTGGAGATTGACTAATATATGATTTATTATAATTACTATCGTTATCATTGGGAATTAAAAAGAATGACTCCTACTCAATGCAGTTACCATTTCTTAATATCAGCATAGTCTTTTTATATTGTCTTTTACAAAAGATATATCTTAAATACTATTGGTAGCTTTTTTTCAAATAGTTCTGTAAACAGACAATTACATAAGGTATAAATTTATAATATAATTGTAAATATTCCTTTTTTTGCTATAAATTCTATCAATACATAAATTCTCCTATTTTTCGACTTAATTATAAAAATAATATATAACTTACATAAAGTTCTAATAATTTTATTTATAGAAGGAGAGGTTTCTCAAAATGGAAAATATTTATAAATACATATTAGATGTTAAGGTAAATAATTTAAGTAAGTATAATTCAGTTGAATTAATTTCAAATAAGATGCATTTAAATGCATCTGTATCTACAAATCATTTAAAAAATGTAGATACAGATATAAATACTTCAAATACTGATCCTCTATCAACAAGTGGGCATTACAACCGACCTTTTAGATAGCTAATTTACTTTGTCTGTACTATTAGAGGTCTCAAGGTTTTACAGATACAAAGACGCATGCATTCTTCTTGTGTTATAATATATTTCAAAATATTTAAAGGTTTTTTCTAAACATGTTTAGGATTCTCACTATAATTCATCAAAAGTATCAATGTGATGATATAAAAGCAGCATTTCTAAGTAACCTATAAAGACTATAAGCAGCACCCAAAAAGATAATCGTCACGATGATACTCGCCTCAGGGCCAAAGTTGCCTCCTGTAATCAGCTCGGACTCTTCTGGTAAGTACGTTATGAATAAACTGCTCCCACCTAGCTCTATGCCACTTACTAAACATCCAAATAAATTACCCTGTGCGAAGTTCCATGCACTATGCCAGCCGCAGACTCCCCAGATACTATCTTCATATATTGCATACAACGTGGTAAAGATCCCAACTAATATAATATTCATAAATCCTATGAAGCTAATCCCACTATTACCTAGATGCAGTGCTGCAAAATAAACTGAGGAGGTAATGATTGCAAATTTTGCTCCTTTTCTTACGGCAAGTGCAGGTAGCATATACCCTCTTAGCAGTATCTCTTCTGATGCCCCTTGTATCACCCACGCCAGAAGCATAAATAGGAAGGGAAGCATACTCCTTAAGCTGATACCTTGAAAACTTACCTCGCCATCTGTACTTAAAACAATAATTGCAAGTGAGCTACCAAACATCATTATGCCTAATACAAACCCTCTTAAATACTGCCCCAGACTATAAGTAGTGATAGAAAGTCCCAGTGTACTTATCTTTCTTTTCTCCTTAAACTTTACAATTAAAAAAACCAATACAATAGCAAATCCTGTGCCAATCATTAACTCTATTGGCAGGTAAAATGCAGGGTCAAACCAGTCTTTTAGATAAAATAATCCCATCCTTCGAATGAATATTGCGGCGCCAAAACCGCCTATTACTAGTACAATAACTGGCATAATCAAAATAAAAAAGGTTGAGGAGAGCTTTTTATGCTTTTCTTTTGCTACATCCCTAAATAAGCTTTGTTCTGAACGAAAGATATCTTTCATGACCTACTTCCTCTCTTTTTAGATAGGTTCTTAAACACTTTTGATTTTTTTAAGCCACAGTATGCATACTGTGGCTTTATGTCTAATGATTCTAATGTATTTATAGCGTTGATAAAATAATTTTGCTGCTGCCTTCTATCTTATAGTCACCATAACTTGCTGGAATAAAAATAGACTCACCTTTTGCAGCATATAATGTGTCTTTATGCGAATAAATCCTAACGTCTCCTTCTAATATTAAAAGTGAATGAAAAGTTGTATGGTCTGCATGCATTACAGCTTCAGCTTCAATCTCCACCAGTTCTACCGTAAAGTATTTACAAGCAGCAATAACACCTCGTGAATAACCCTCATGTTTTTCTAAGTTATAGTCTACCTTGGCTTTATCTGCTTTTTTCAAATGGGTTACTTGGAGTGCTTTTTCTACATGCAGTTCTCTTGGCTTACCATCTACACCTACTCTTCCATAGTCGTATACTCTATAAGTGACATTAGAGCTCTGCTGAATCTCTGCGATCATAATACCCTTGCCTATTGCATGCATCGTCCCAGGATTAATGAAGAACACATCTCCTTTTTTTACAGGCACACTATTTAGCACCTCTGTTAAGGTATTATCTATAATATGCTGTTCAAATGCCTCTTTAGATATATCTTTTTTGAAACCATAAACGAGCCTTGCATCTTCTTCAGCTTCTAAGACATACCACATTTCTGTTTTGCCGAAGTCTCCTTCATTTGTGAGTGCATAGTCATCATCAGGGTGCACCTGTACAGAAAGATTATCTTTTGCATCAATAAGCTTGATAAGAATAGGTAAATCATCCTGTGAGGCAGCTTTGCTCCCTAGAAAATTCTTGCCCTTAATCCAATTGGCTAATGTTTCTTTCTCATGTGCCCCTTCTGCTATCTTGCACTGACCATCTTTATGGGTAGAGAGCTCCCAACTTTCTGCCATAACCTCTAAATCACTTTTTTTATGATAAAGTGTTTTGAGCTTATCCCCACCCCAGATATAGTCCTTAAATACTGGGTTTAATTTTAACATATTCTCCTCCAAATATTACTGCATATTAAGCAAACTATTGATATCCTTAACAAATGCCTCTGTTTTTTGCTCTGCATCTACTAGATTTTGGCCTACGACTGAAGTATATATCTTAATCTTAGGCTCTGTTCCTGATGGTCTTACTACAAACCAGCTGTTATCTTCTAAAATAAATTTGATAACATTTGATTTTGGAAGATTAATAAGTTCTATACTGTTTTCATCTGCATTATATCTTTGAGAAAGCTGATAATCCTCTGATATTACAATCTTAGTAGCCCCGATTACTCTTGGTGCATGATCTCTTAGATTGGCAATAATACTTGTAATCTTTTCTTGCCCATCTTTACCCTCCATTTCAAGAGAGATAAGATGCTCTTTATAGTAACCATATTTTTTAAATAAATCCTCTAGCGCTTCTGATAGGTTCTTGCCTTTTGTTTTATAGTAAAGTGCCATTTCTGCAATAAGTACAGAGGCAATAACAGCATCTTTGTCTCTTACAAATCCGCCGGCTAAATAACCATAGCTTTCTTCAAAGCCTAAAACAAAATTATTTGAACCCGTCATTTCAAATGCTTCTATTTTTTCTCCTATATATTTAAATCCAGTCAGTACATCCATAAGCTGAACATCGTAGTTCTCTGTAATTCTTCTAACCATCTCTGTTGTAACAATCGTCTTAATGATCGTATCTTTTGAGCTTAAAATACCTTCTCCAGCTCTTGCATTAAGGATATATTCTGATAGAAGTATCCCTACTTGATTGCCTGTTAAAACTTTATATTCTCCATTTGCTTCTTTGACTACAACACCTATTCTATCACAGTCTGGATCAGTTCCAAATATGAGGTCTGGGCAGACTCTCCTTGCCATATCTATTGCAATATTAAATACTTGTGGGTTTTCTGGATTGGGGTAAGGTGCTGTTGGAAAATTGCCATCTGGTTCTTCTTGTTCTTTAACAATTGTTACATCTGTAAAACCTAAGTTCTTAAGCATTGTTCTTATAGGTACATTGCCGCTTCCGTGTATAGGCGTATAGATGATTTTAAGTTCACTCGCTCTTTCTTTTACAAGACTTTTTCTAATAACGAGACTTTCTACTTTTTCATAATAAGCCTTGTCAACTTCTTCTCCTATGTAAACAAGAAGTCCTTTTTCCTCGGCTTCTCCTAATGCCATTTGTTTGATATCTGTAAAAATATCTGTTTTATCTATAAACTCTAAGACCTCTTTGGCTGCTTGATCTGTAATCTGTCCACCATCATTGCCATATACCTTATAGCCATTGTATTCTTTAGGGTTATGCGAAGCTGTAATAACAATCCCCGCTTCTGCTTTCATATATCTTACGGCAAAAGACAATATGGGTGTCGGTCTAAGACTTTCATATAAGTACACCTTAACACCAGCTGCTGCTAATACTTTTGCTGCAGTCTCGGCAAATATATCTGACATATTTCTAGAATCATAGGCAATACAAATACTTGGTTTCTCAAAGTTAGTCACTAAATACGCTGCAAGTCCTTTTGTTGCCTTTGCAACCGTATAAATATTCATCCTATTGGTTCCTGCTGCAATCTTACCTCTAAGGCCCCCTGTACCAAATTCAAGGTTTTTATAAAATCTATCCTCTATCTCTTTTTCATCTGTTAGTGCTTCTAATTCATTCTTAGTTGAAATATCAACTGCAGCATGCTGAGTCCACATTTGATACATAGCTTTATAATTCATGTTTATCCCCTTCCTAAACACAGATATCGTAGTCTTTTAACTTCCTCATTTTAACACCAATTAACTTATAATTCTATAATATAAATTCCCAAAAATAAAAAAAGAGCCTTATTTTTCTTTATAGAAAATGGCCCTTATACAATCGTTAGTTTTCTTCTGTCACTTTACTTTTAATAAAACGCATAATAGATACACACTGTGTTTGTATATGCTTAGCTGCTATTTCTTCAGCTAAAACTTCATCTCTTCTTTGAAGCGCTTCTAGGAGCTGTAAATGCTCTGCGTGAACCAGTTCACTTTCTCCTGTATTCTTAAGATACGCAATACGGTACCTATGCACTTGTTCTCTTAAGTTGTTAAAGAGCTGAATAAGCTTATCATTTTGTGAAGCATTAAATATTGTCTCATGAAACTCTACATCTTTTTCAATCATAGTCTCTATATCTTTTTCTCTTGCTGCATAATCGTACTCTGTTATTGCAAGCTGCAATTTTAAGAACGCACGGTCATCCATTCTCTTACAGGCTATTTTAGCAGCAAGCGCTTCTAGTGCAGCTCTCACTTCTAATACATCTTGTATATCCTTTTCAGTAAACTGCGCAACTTGTGCCCCTTTTCTTGGTACCATAATCACTAGACCTTCTAGTTCTAATTTTCTTATGGCCTCTCTAATAGGCGTGCGGCTTACACCTAGTTTTTCTCCCAGCTGTATTTCCATAAGCCTTTCGCCGGGTTCTAGTTCACCTGTTAAGATTGCTTTTCTTAGTGTTTGAAATACAATATCTCTTAATGGTAAATACTCATTTATTTTCATGCTATAAGTATCTTCTATCATTAACATGCACCCCTTTTTGCATTTTAGAATAAGTAGTAGTTGTATACACATCGCGTACATTGCGCTGCAGTTTAAAATAGCCTGCTGCAGCATATGCTTTTTCTTTACTTTCAAATAACCCAAAAACTGTTGAGCCGCTACCACTCATCATAGCCCCTATTGCCCCATGTCTTATAAGATCTTCTTTAAAATCTTGTATAATTGGATACATAGGAATTGTAACCCCTTCTAATACGTTAACCATATTTGTTGCTATACTGTGCAGATTTTTATCTTGTATTGCTTTTATCGCTGCCTCTGTATTTGGATGCAAATGAATATTATTTATGTCTAGGTTTTTATAGACAACAGCGGTCGATACACTAATAGGCGGTTTAACTAGCACAACATGCGTATAAGGCATGGGTGAAAGTGGTGTTAGTACTTCTCCTATCCCTTCTGCCAGCACTGTTCCTCTTAATATGCAAAAAGGTACATCAGCACCCAACCTAAGCCCCATTTCCATAAGCTTTTCTCTATTGTACCTTGTATTAAATAGCTTATTTAATCCTATAAGTGTAGCAGCAGCATCTGTACTCCCACCCGCAAGACCTGCGGCTACAGGAATTCTTTTTGTAAGTTCTATAGCAACGCCTGTATTAATGTTTGCTTCTTCCAAAAAAACTTGTGCAGCACGATAGGCTATGTTTTTTTCATTGGTTGGAAGCCATGAATAATTTGCTTGCAGTCTAATACCTGATACCTTAGTTTTTCTTATATATAAAGTATCATATAAATTTATTGTTTGCATAATCATACGTAGGTCATGATAGCCATTGTCCCTTTTCCCAACTACATCTAATGTTAGATTAATTTTGCCCCTTGCTTTTAATATAATTGAGTTCATAGCACCCTCCCTCGTGTATGTTGCTTATTTGTTCTATTATAAACTTAGCTAAATCCTAAAGTCAATTAAAATGCATTTACTGTATACAAAATCCATTTATTCTTTATTTATTTAGTAATGTTTTTTTATATACTATAGATTTCAAAAAAATAAAGAGTTTTAATGTACTATAGAAGTACTTAAAACTCTTTAATATAGAAGTTAAAACTTTACTTTTTTAAGAATGATAATCTTTTGCCCTGTATGAAGTGCATCCGGCATATCTATTCCATTTATTTCTTGTATATCTTTAACAGATGTGTTAAACCTTTTTGCAAGCTCCCAGAGGCTATCTCCCTTTTTAACTTGATAAACAGTCATACTTGGATATTGATCTAATTCTTCTTTCGTCATATCCTCCAGACTTATTTCTTCAAGTACGTTTAGGTTACCTTTTGTATATATTTCTGCTGTACTATCGAGCATATATTCTACTACGACTTCTTTTTTACCTTGAGAATATATTTTAACATCTTTTGCCATAATTCTAGGTACTACACTCGCCTTCTTTGCGATACCTTTAACTTCTATTTCTTGAGCAAAAGGTACAATATTAACTGCCGTATCTATTACACTGCCTACTTCTTTTGCTATGTAGATAGTTTTTACTTCTAGTACCCCTTTAATTGTCAGCTTGTCATCTGCTATTAGCTTCTCTTCTACATTTGGCCTTATTACTACACTAAAGACTTCATTGTTTTCTGGTATAAAATTCTCTATCATAATAGCTTCTTTTTTAGGAATAGAAAGATGCACTCTATTATGAAGATTCATATACTCTAAAACTTTATCACTCGTGGATACTTTTTTGCCCGGACAATGTAAGTCACATATAGTTGGCTGAACAGTTTTATTAAACTTATAGTATTTTGCGGTAACAATAAATTCTGACTCTATCACTCTATCTTCGCCATCATAATCTGGTGCAACCTGCATATAAGAGGGCGCAACACTTAGTGTGCAGTCCCAAAAAACTTCCCCATCATCTTTTGGCAGGTCTACTCTTCCTTCAAAAGGAATTCTATGATTAATAATCTCTATTGTATCCTCGCCGCCTCCAGCTTTATACATTGTACTAACTTCGAGAATCCCATTATACATAAGTTCTGCTTCTGTTCTTTTAACTTGCTCTTCCTGAATTTGAACATAGCTTTTTAGAATTTCTGCGATACTAGGTTTTGCCTGCATAACAGTTAGGTCTTCTCTGACTATTACTCTATCTTCTTTTTCAGTACCTAAAGTAATCACTTCAATTTCTTCTTCTCTTGTTTGAATAGGGGCCTCTGTATCTATGCCGCAGATAACTGTGGTCTGTTTACTTCTTGTTGCAGCAGCATCAAGCTGCATAATAGCTTTAACATTTAGCTTTCTCTCATTTAATATGTTATAGCTCATATGTTCTATATCATATTCAAAGTCTATACGCTGATCTTTATCTACACCTTCTAAGATCACAAAATCTTCGAGCGGAATATTCCCCTTCATAGTATAGACATTACTTTCATTGTTCTCTGTTGTATAAAGCACTAAAATATCTATTTTACCTCTATACAAAATCCTATCTTGACTTACATCTAGTTGATCTATATTGACCTTGCCGTCTAATTGAAGTATTCTTTTCATGTCAGGTTTTCCATCTGGTACAATAATGTCACGTTCTTTGATCACTTGAACACTTTCTCTTCTTGTCATTTCATCTAATGTGATTGGCTTTCTTATCAGTTCTACTGACATTTTATTTCCCCCTCCTATAGCATTATATATACAAGTTTATGTATACATCTCTAAGTAATATGACTTTCCTTAAAAATTGGACTAACTACTACTAATTTTATATATATTCTCTCTTACTTAATAATATTCCTCTTGCGGACGGTTCTTTAAATTTTTTGTATGAAATCATTAAGAATAAGGACCTTAAGGGGTCCTTGTTATTTAAGTGGTATTGTATTTCCCATATAGTACATTATTTTTTCCTCAAACTCTTTATCTGTATCTGTGAAAATAGGTTTTTTGAGTTCCCTTTCTAGTTCTTCTTCTGTCATACTATCAATATCGAGATCCTTAATATACTCCACCTTCATACTTGGCTTTACTTGCTTGTTTTTTCCTTTTTGTTCTTCTACCACAGGACCTCCTCTTCTACATTTACCTATAATCTCATAACCTCCTAATCCATTAAATTTGGTAATCGTATTTTCTAGGGCATCTTCTATGGAAAGCACCTTATGAAATGGACATTGAGCTGCCTTTTCTACAATAAACACCGGGTCTAGTGCATGAATAAGTACTCTTCCTGGCGATGCTGCATAATCAGCACCTGCTGCAAGTATCCCTTCAAAATATGATTGACACGCTCCAGCAAATATAATTAAGTCATCCATACTTGGATTTATTGCCCGAGCTCTTTTCACAGACTCTATAAAATAATTAGAATTTCTATATTCATTAACATCATATAAACTTTTATAATGCTTATTAAGTGAATCATGGCCTGTAAGTACTAATATATCTGGAGAATACTTCTCCAGTAAATAACGTACTTTTTTAGGTTGCTCTGATTCCATAACATGTTCACCAATAGCGGGTATATCTAAGATTTTATAGTATTTAAGACATAGGTTTAAATAAAAAGCGTCTCCATCTATATGGAGAACTGTCCCTGTTTTTTGAAATCTAGGTAATTTTCCTTTCTTATTTTCTTCTCTTTCTCTCATGATTCTTTCTACATTTTGCTGAATAGTATTCATGATATTTGTCTCTTGATTTGTAAATCGCATCCCATCTGCAAGCTCAAGATCTTTGATTGGGGCATCTGCTATTACTCTATAAGATATGCCTTTTAACCGAGCTATTTGACTGGGTGAAATATATGTTATACGAAATAATATATCTTTCCCATAGGATAATCTAACAACATAATCCCCTATATTGAACATAGTTTTACACCTCTTTAAGCGCTCATTTATTACTATGTTTATTATGTTGAAGTAAGTTATATTCTTACTTTTTTGGTTTTATCTTTTGAAGCACTCTATCCCTCTAGAGTGACTGAAAACTATCTGTTATAGTTTTCTATAGGTCCGCAGGGGAATTTTAGGCTTGAGTCAGTTTTTGGACAGTCTGCAGCGGGCAGCATAGCAATGATAAAATTAAAGCAGCTCGTACAATCTATCGATTATACGAGCTGCTTTAATTTTATAACCAGGGTTCTATAATTTGTTTTACAGCGTTTTCGAGTGTTTCTACTTTGGCATCTGCATCTTCTATACTGCTGCCCTTTACCCCAAAATAAAATTTAATTTTAGGCTCTGTTCCGGATGGTCTTATGCACACCCAAGCATTATCATCAAGCTCATAATATAGAACATCGGATTTTGGAAGTAAAATGTCTTCTTCGCCTAAATCTTGTTCTAATCTCTTACTTGTCTCATAATCTCTTTTAGCAAGCACTGTATAAGAACTTATCGTGCTTATATTAAGCGCTCTCAAGTTCCCCATAATATCTTTTATCTTACCCATGCCTTCTATACCTTTTAATGTGATAGATAGGATTCCTTCTTTATAATAACCATATTTTTCATAGAGTGAGATAAGCGCCTCATAAAGGGTCATGCCTTTATCTTTATAATAAGCTGCCATTTCTGCTGACAGCATACAAGCGACTACTGCATCTTTATCTCTTGCATAAGTTCCAGCTAAACACCCATAGCTTTCTTCAAAACCAAAAACATAAGTCTTATCGCCTTTTTCTTCAAAAAGCCTGATTTGTTCACCAATATATTTAAAGCCAGTAAGCACTTCTATAACTTCTGCCCCGTAGCTTTTTGCAATAGCCCGTGTCATTTCTGTTGTAACGATCGTTTTAATAATAACACTATTAGGTGCCAGTTCTCCCTTTAACTTCTTTTGAGATACGATATAATCGGCAAGCATTGCTCCCATCATATTACCGGTAAGCACAACATACTCACCTTTTTGATCCCTTATAAGCACACCTACCCGGTCTGCATCGGGGTCTGTTCCCATGACAATGTCTGCACCTACTTTTTTGGCAAGTTCTATCGCCAGCGCAAAGGCATTCGTATCCTCTGGATTTGGGCTTTTTACTGTCGGAAAGTTTCCATTGGGCTCAGCTTGTTCATCAACTACATAGACATTTTTAAAACCTACTTCACTTAATATACGTCTGACAGGCTTATTACCTGTTCCATGAATAGGCGTGTAAACGATTTTAAAATCATCTGCTACCCTTTGAATAACCTCTAAGTTAATCGCCTGTTTTTTTACCTGCTCTATATACTTATCATCAACTTCTTGTCCTATCCACGTAAGTAATCCAGCCTCTACAGCTTCTTCTTCTGACATATGCTTAACATCATTAAAATCGGTGATCTTATTCACTTCTTCTATAATCATCTGGTCATAGGGTGCAATAACCTGTGCGCCATCTTCTCCATAAACCTTATAGCCATTGTACTCTGGTGGATTATGACTGGCTGTGATAACAACGCCGCCATGACACTTTAGCTCCCTGACTGCAAAAGACAGCTCTGGTACTGGCCTTAGGGATTCAAAGATATAAACATGAATACCATTGGCCGCAAATACTGCGCCAGCTTCTTTTGCAAATTCATAAGACATATTCCTTGAATCATACGCAATAGCTACTTTAGGTTCTTTACTATTTCTTACTTTGGTCAAATAATTAGCAAATCCTTGAGTAGCCTTTCTTACAACATAGATATTCATACGGTTTGTGCCCGCACCGATTACCCCGCGAAGTCCTGCTGTCCCAAATTCTAGTTCTGTATAAAATCTATCTTCTATTTCTTTTTCATCGCTTTCAATATTTCTTAATTCATCTTTTGTTATTACATCAAAATACTCATGTTCTAGCCAACTTTTATACTTATTCTTATAGCTCATTCTAACATCACCCTCCATATCATCATGTCTTTAATTACTTTACATAGATTATGTTATTAATCTGGTGTTAATACATATAAAAAGCTATTCTGATTATCACTGTTGTCAATAATAATGTTCGTATAATAGTTTTGATAGCCTGCCTTTTCGAGTGAAATCGCATAATCCCCAACTGGAAGTGTTGTTTTAAAAGGCGTTTGCCCCTTATAGATACCGCCAATATAAACGTATGCGCCCGAGGGGTCTGAAGAAATATTGATGGTGTATGTGTTATTAGAAGTATTTGTATTATTGGTACTACTTGAATTATTATTGTTTGTATTGCCATTATTACTATTATTAGAAGTATTACTTTCGCTCCCTACAGGAGATACAACCTCATCTTCTTCTTTTTCGAGGGTAATATTTAGATCAAAGGCAGTTCTATCAAGCTCAAGCTCTCTCTCCCAAGTTTTATAACCTTGGGCGCTTACTATAATAGTATACTTATCCTGTTTTACTGAAATGGGTTGTCCTTTTTTAAATGTCTGGTCGCCTACTTGTACACTATAATCCACGCCTTGATTCATTACAACAACATTTAGCTCTGTAAAAGCTTCTTTTGCATCTTTTAAAGTAATTTCAAGATGCTCTCCTGAAGCAAGTTCCACTTCTTCTGTAATAGGCTCATATCCTTTAATATCGACAAGGAGTTTATGTTTCCCTGGTGTAAGACTGATAGGTCCTACAATGTCTTTTAAAGCAATCATTCTTGTCCTATCTATTTCAAGTCTTCCTTCTAAACTTGGAAGATCTATTAATTCAATGCTGGCTGCACTTTGCAGCACCTGTACACTCCACACAGTGTCTTCTACCCCTTGGAGCTCCAAAATATCATATTCACCTATAAAAGCTGCCTTAATGCCTCTTCCATCCTCTTTAAACATCATGATGTCATCTGTAAAGTTATATGCCTTTTTACCAATAATAATTTCATTTTTAGAAGGATTAATGATTACACCACTTAATTCTGGTTTAACCCAGGTGCGTAACGTTTTATTAATAGCTAATATATTTTCTTTATCTGGCTGAAAAATAACTTCTACCAAATCGCCTGTTTTTATTGAGCTTAAAGGAATTATCCCGCCATATCCATCACTAATTTTTGTTGAGGATGCTATACTTCTAGTGATGTCTTGTTTTTTTTCTATATCAAAAGCTACAAGTTCTTCTTTACTGACTCTTTTTACTAACGCAATAATCGTAGAACTATATTCTACTTTTGGTTGTGGCGCATTTATGATATTACTTGCTTGCAAATGAGAGCTCGTACCACTTTTATCAACATAATATTTAATACCTGTAAACATCATTACCATAAGTACACTAAAACCTATAATAGAGGTAATAATCATACTCTTAACAAATGTCTTATTGTTTCTTCTCACACAATCACTCCTTTTTGCGGTATGATTTATAACGCTCTATATTCATTTTAACGTGTTAGTACGAAATGTCAATAAACTTACTTATTTTACTGGCTTTCCCATTCATTCCTCACTAAAACAAGCCCCTATTGCTAGGGACTTAGTTACCATGAATTTATAATTTTAGCTGCTTCTATTTGATGCTCCATATACACAATCATGTTCTGCCATTTTTGCTCAAACATATTATAATTCCATCTTCTTTTTGAGCCTAGGTATTTGGTGCATATGCTATTATATTTCTCTGGATAAATCATCATGGCCTTTAAAACTTCAAATTCTTCTTTTAATAGTGTGTTTCTACTATCATAGGCCTTAATAAGTTCGTACAATATTTCTATATTCCAATCATTTTTTTGCATAATTCTTCCCAGAATATAGGCTAAATCAATAATTTGAATATCATAACTACATGTATCTAGATTATTAATCATGTACTGCCCCATACTTGTTTTATTGACTGTATGATACGTATAGTCTTTATGAGCTATCGTCTGCTCATCTTTTACTCGCCTTACAAGCCTATCTGCTAATTCTCTATTGATGCCTCCTAATGCCATTTGTTCAAGGCATGTATAGGCATCACAATGATCTAAAAACAAAATTTCGAATTTTGATTTTTGCTTAAGGGCAGTAATACTTTTTTTTAATTTAGTATTTTGAATATTTCTTTTCGTATAATAATCATAAATATTTTTAATGCTTATCTTATCTATGTCTTTTACCTTACTTGAAACATTTTTTGCAGCCCTATGAAATTCTGCCAAGACATAAATAGTATTTTTGAGATCTTCAAAGTTCTTAAAATCAGTTTCTTCACCTTCTATGTAACCTTGCATGATATAACACTGTTCTCCAAAAACAGCATAGGGGACTCGTTTTTTCGTAGTATATATGGCATTTATACTTTTAAAATTACTATGTTTTAGATGTGTATCTACCTCATAATCAAATATGATTTGATCTTTAGGCAGATCTACTTTTCTTAATAAGAATTTACCTTTATTCGTTTCTAAATAATAGGCACTTCGTATATATTGGTATTTTCTTACACTTATATCATATTGAGATATAATCTCTTTATTTAATGGTCTCACTTTCTCCCCCCTTTTCATGCAATAATCATTTTAAATACGCATTCAGTTAATTCTCGTCTTTTTATTTATATGATATATACAGTGAAAAAATATCTATTTTAGTTTTATTTTTTACTGACCTCCTAATAATTTGCACTTCCATATGTTGTCACATATGGTATAATACTCATGTTGTATAAAACTACTTAGACTACAGAGGTGAACACATGAAACGTAAAGGATGGTTAGTCCCTATCTTATTTTTTTTCATATCTTTAACAGGATTAATTTTTTATCAAAAGCGCCAAGATTCTCGTTCATTTGCTGCTCCGACCAGCCTGCCCCCTATATTATGGTCTGAGTCTTCAGTAAATATTAATAAGATCCAATTTAGTGAATCGGGCCATCAAATAGAAGTGCTAAGAATTGCAGATGATTGGGAGTTATCGCAGCCTCTTGCTGCAAGAGCAGATCATTCTTTAATCTATAGTATTCTTTTAAATTTTAAGCAACCATCTTTAACTGAGGTCATTGACATTGACCCCGTTAATTTAAAAAATTATGGTATAGATGACTTTTCGGGGCGTATTACACTTTATACCAAGGATAATCATACTTACGAGCTCATGCGTGGAACACTTGCTGATCCATCTAACTATTATGTCTATTCACCTATGGCACATACTATTTATACTATGCCAAAGTCGGCGTTTAATAACATAAATACTGACCTTGCCATATGGCGCGACAAGCACCTTTTAAACTTTGATAAGAAAGATATAGATTACATAACTCTAACTTATAAAGAGAACACTTATACGCTTCTTCCCACTCAAGCTGATCAAACAACTTTATTTGAGTCTGAAGGATTAGATACCGAGGTTTTAAATAATCTCATTGATTTTTTTGAGATTTGCAAAGTTAAAAATTTTATTACAGACATAGCTTCCCCTAATCTTCTTAGGGCATATGGATTTGATACACCTACTCTCTCGGCTGAAATCACATTAAAATCTGGAGAAGTACTAACTGCTGTTATAGGTAATGTTATAAAAGAAGAAAACATATGTTACATTGTAGTTAATGGGTCAAACAGTATTGTTACTATTCCCTATTTTGATTTATCGCTCTTAAAGATTGAAAATATTGAAACAGAATTTCCTCCAAATATACTCTCTGAATAATAAAATAGATAACATAAAAAAAGTATTGACTTTATCGCTTTAGCGAGCTAAACTAGTTATGTGCTACATTAGTAAATATTTTTTATATCGGAGGATCTATATTATGAAAAATTTAATTAAAAAAGCTTTGCTTTTATCATTATCCGGAGTTCTTGCTCTTGGATTTACTGGCTGCGGTGGCCAAAATACTAGTAATGTTAATAATAAAACTGAAACATCTGGTGAAAGTACTCTTGACAAGAATGTTTGGATTGTTGGACTTGATGATTCTTTTGCACCTATGGGTTTTAGAGACGAAAAAGGTGAAATTGTTGGTTTTGACGTAGACCTTGCAAAAGCTTTCGGCGAAAAACTTGGGAAAGAAATTAAGCTTCAACCGATAGACTGGTCTATGAAAGAAACTGAGTTAAGCTCTGGTAACATTGATTTTATATGGAATGGTTATACGATTACGGATGAAAGAAAAGAAAAAGTAAGCTTCTCTATTCCTTATTTAAATAACAAGCAAGTTATAGTTACTTTAGCTGACTCTGCTATCAAGACTAAGGCTGATTTAGCAGATAAAAACGTAGGGGCACAAAATCAATCTAGTGCTGTTACTGCTATGGAAAAAGAAGCAGATCTTTATAACTCTTTTAAAGGTGGTAAAGCCGTTACTTTTGAAGATAATAACCAAGCCTTAATGGATCTTGAAGCTGGCAGGATAGATGCTGTTGTAGCTGATGAAATCTTACTTAGATACTACATTGCCTTAAAAGGTGAAGAAAAGTTCGCAGTACTTGAAGAAAACTTTGGTGATGAAGAGTACGGCGTGGGTATGAGAAAAGATGATCAAAAGATGGTAGATGCATTTAATGCAGCCTACGGCGAGCTAAAAGCAGATGGTACACTTGCAGCAATCTCTGAAAAATGGTTTGCTGAAGATATTACTAATTAATCTACATAGAGATTTAGAACATAATAAGCTATAGATATTTTAAATAAACAAAATGGGGCCGCAAGGAGATCTTAGTATTCTCCAGTTGCCCTTTCTCTATGACCAAAACCTATATAAGGAGGAGTTAGATTGGACAGTATGATGCATTTTTTAGAATACGTTAGTATGCTTATGCCTCAAGTTTTACATGGGTTACTCGTAACCTTACAGATCTTTGGACTTACTTTAATCGTTTCTATCCCACTCGGCGTTATTGTTGCACTGGGTCGGTTATCTAAGTTTAAAATTCTCAATAAACTTACTGGGCTCTATATACTAATAATGAGAGGCACTCCTCTTTTATTACAGATTGTATTTATTTACTTTGGACTTCCGCTGATTGGTATTAAGTTTGGCAGGCTTCCTGCTGCTCTTTTTGCTTTTTCACTTAATTATGCGGCGTATTTTGCCGAGATTTTTAGAGCGGGTATTCATTCTATTGACGGCGGTCAATACGAAGGGGCTGAAGTACTTGGTTTATCCCGTAAAGATACCTTTTTTAGAATTATATTTCCACAGGCTCTCAAACGTGTATTGCCGCCTGTTGGCAATGAGGTAGTAACATTAGTTAAAGATACGGCTCTTGTGTATATCTTAGGACTCGATGAACTCCTAAAAGTTGGTAAGATAGCCTCTAACAGAGATGCAACGCTGCTTCCTTTAGTCATCATCGCCTTTGTATACCTTGTATTAACTTATGTTCTGTCTAAGTTCATGACGCATATTGAAACGAAGTATGACTACTATAAGTAAGGAGAGGGTTTTATGCTAAAAATAGAAGGTTTACGCAAAAGCTTTGGCAATATACAGGTATTAAAAGGAGTAGACTTAGAGCTATTAAAAGGTGAAATCTTAGTTATAGTAGGACCATCTGGCGGGGGTAAGACTACACTTCTAAGAAGCATTAATTGTCTTGAAAAATGTGACGCTGGGACAATTGCTATAGAGGGCAAATACTTAGTGCATAACGGTGTTTATGCAAATAAAGCTGAACTTAAAGAAATTCGCAAAATGATTGGGATGGTTTTTCAAGGTTTTAACCTGTTTCCTCATATGTCTGTTTTAGAAAACATTATAGAGGCACCACTTAAAGTTTTGGGGATGACCAAAGAACAAGCTATCCCAAAAGCTCGGGAAATTTTAAACTTTTTAGGGCTTGCTGATAAGGAAAACAGCTATCCTTTTGAACTCTCTGGGGGGCAAAAGCAAAGGGTTGCCATAGGACGGGCGCTTGCACTTGAACCTAAGCTTATGTGTTTTGATGAGCCTACTTCTGCACTTGATCCTGCTTTAACGGATGAGGTGGCGAAGGTGATTAAGAGTTTAAGCGGTAAGGGCATGTCGATGCTTATTATTACCCATGATATGGAATTTGCGAAGAAAGTGGCGGATCGGATTATCTCGATTGATAATGGGGTTATTATTGATGCGCATATGTATGATAAGTAGTTGAGGTTATATGTCATTTGAATTAGGGCCGCAGAGGAATTTTAAAATTCCCCTGCGGCCCTAGAGGCTCATTATCTATCTTCATATCACTTCTTTTTCTTCTCATACTGCTCCAGACAATATGCAATCAGCCCACTCTTTTTATTAGCTTCCGGTTTTCTAATCACATAATCAAGCGCCTTTTCTAACAGTCTCCCTATAACTTCTCCTCTAGGAATACCACCCTCTATAAGATCTTGTCCCGTAATGGTGAGCATTGCTTTATTATAGCATTCTCCATTCTTAAGAATCTCTTCTTTAATAGCCTTTTGCTGCTCAATCATTTCTAATTTAGGTGCTAACTTCTGCGGATTTTGTGCCTTTACATCCGCAAATTGTACGATCATAAGCTGATCAAATAAATCTGGCCCCATAATACTAAGTAGCTTTTTGATACTAATTTTAGATATTTTGTTCCTTAGATGATAATCATGGTATTCTACCAACAAGGACATATCCCTTATTGTATGGTTATCCAGCCTCAGGTCTTTCAATACCTTTTTGAGGATCTTAACAGATTCTTCTGCATGATTATAAAAATGATCTATGCCTTTTTTATCTGTAGTCCGTGTATTTATCTTACCTATATCATGTAAAAAGAGTGTTAGTCTTAAAAACACATCCGGCGGAGTATGCTCCATAGCAACTATTGTATGCTCGGCTACATTATAGATATGATGAGGATGATTTTGAGGTGTCTGATATGCACCTATAAATTCTGGAACAATATATTGAAGCAGCTTTAACTCATAGAGTTTATGAATATGGCTTGGGCTAGGTGAGATACCTATCTTAATGAATTCATCGCGGATACGTTCTTTACTAATATGCATAAGCAAATCTTTACATTCTGATATGCCCTTTAGTGTACTTTCTTCTATCTCAAATTGCAGCTGTGCTGAAAATCGAATCGCACGAAGTATTCTAAGTGCATCTTCTGTGAAGCGCTCACTCGCATCCCTGACTGAGCGGATACATTTACGCTTTATATCTTCTATCCCTTTATAAGGATCTATAAAGCCCCTTACTGGATGATAGGCTATGGCATTCATCGTAAAATCTCTTCTTGATAAATCTAAAGTAATATCCTCTACAAAACTCACTTCTTCTGGTCTTCTAAAATCCTTATATTCCCCTTCAATACGATAGGTTGTAACTTCATAATGTTCATGGCTTAAAATGACTGTCACAGTACCATGCTTAATTCCTGTATCATAAGTTCTCTTAAATATATTTTTGATAGCTTCTGGTTTTGCAGAAGTTGTAATATCAAAATCATGAGGTTCTCTATGCATAAGCATATCCCTTACGCAGCCCCCTACAATGTATGCTTCATAACCTGCTTTTTCGATAGCAACTATAATTTCTAGTACATCTTTAGGTATCTTTTGATTGTAATTTATTGACATATTAAATCCTCTTCTCTATATAACACTTTAAACTTTCGTTGTATCTATTATATACCCATTCTTCCCATAACCCTATACATTTCTTATGGATTAATTCTTATTGTCTGCGCTACCGTATAGCGACTGAAAAATATTGCTAAAATAGGTTGGCATCAATAGCCCTCATCGTAAAAATGAGTGTGCGAGCTCTCGTATAAAAACGTATTAATTCATACTAGCTTATATTAACATATATGTACATCTCCTGGTAAAACACAGGATATCTCAATAGAAAACGTATGCGTAAACATATAAAAATAAGATTTTTCATATATGTTTATATACGAACACATATAAACTCGCATTGACATAATTGGAAAAATATGTTATTTTTATATAAGCAAAAATACATATGAAAAGGAGAATGACAAGTGGCACATATAGCGATCGACTTAGGTAATTTCAACGTAAAGACAAGCAATAAAACAATTTTCAGAGCAACATGCACACCCAAAAAGGACGGTACAACGGGCGGGATTGATAAAACTATAGAATACAAGGGCATAAAGTATTATATAGAAAAGGGTGAGTTTGACACTGAATTTAGTAAGAGTCGAAAAGAAGTATTACCCCTATTTCTATACGCATTGGGTAAAACAGTACCTGAAAATTTAAAAGTCATCAACGTAGTGGTTGGGTTGCCAATTAACCAAGTTTCAAATAGGGACGAGTTAATTGAGAAGTTAGAGGGGAACTTCACTTTTAAAATTGGTGGAGCAGACAGGCACATTATTGTAAAAGAAGTTAAAGTTGCACCTGAATGTGCAGGGGCAAGTTTGGCAATACCCGAGGATGTCCCACAGATTGAATACATACTTTTAGACGTTGGTGGTTTATCAGGTAATATGGCACTGTTCCAAGATGGTTTATATGTTAAAGGAGGTAGTATACCAAAAGGTATTTTAAATTTAGTTGCAGATATAACAAGCGCAGTTAACGCAGACTATCGTCTTAATCTTACCACAACACAGATGTATAGAAAGTTAGTAAACGATCATCTCCAAAACTCACAAGGTAAGATTGATCTTGAACCCTATCGCATCACCCACTTTATACCATACGTTGAGGAAATATTTAAAACTCTAACCCAACAATATGAGGGATTGACAACCCCTATATATGTTCTTGGTGGCGGACTTGATTTATTAAAGCCTTATGTTACTCAATATTTAAAGCAACACTCTGAATACAAAATGCAAGTATTCAATGATAATATGTTTTTAAATGTGAAAGGATTTGAAAAATTAGGAGACCAGATTGAATGGAAAAATTAGATGAGCCGAAGCAAATACCGTTAACATTTAAGAAGACCTCCCCAATAGAAGTCGCACTATACAATCATTTAAATAAACATCGCATGACATCCCGCGGTCAATATATAAAAAACACATTAATTGCTCAAATGTTTAGAGAAAATCCTGACATGATGGCACTATATCCCGACGTTGCAACAGCTTTAAAAGATTTATTGATAATAGCAGCACCGCATGATGTACCAAAAGATACAGCACCCCCTAAAGTAACACCTGTTACTATACAATCCGAAATAGTACCCGTTATGATACAAGAACCCTCAAACGTCCCTTCAGTTAAGGAAAAAAGAAATTCAATGTCAAGTTTACTAGGTTGATGAATTGGGGGCGTTACAAAACTAGTTAGAAACTGATTTTGTGACACCCCCTCTTTCATCTTCCATGCTTATGCGTATTTTTGTTTATTAAAAGTTATATTTTGCTTCAGCAAAGTACTTCATACTACTCTTTTTAAGTTCTTTCGTACTATAGAGTACTTCATATTTATAGATGGATACTTTACTTATAATTTGTACAATAATAGCCTCACACTTTTCAAAGGTTTCAGCATGAATCATGGAATAAATGTTATATGACCAGTCGGGTAATGTTTCTCTCTCATAACAATGACTAACTTGTGGGAATGAGGTTATTATATCAGTTACTTCAAATATGCTATCCTTTGGTACTTCCCATACAACCATTGCATTAGCTTTAAACCCTGCTGCGCGATGATGCAGGATACATCCTATTCTCCGTAAGTATTTCTTATCTTGCATCTCTTTTAACTTATCTAATAATTCTTGTTCTGAAATACCTAATTCATCTGCTATATATTTATAAGGCTCTGGTACCAAAGGCAAATCTTCTTGAAGCCTTCGGACAATAGCCCTTTCTAATATATTTTTCATATATTTATTCTCCCTTTATATTAAAGTTCACTCGAATTTTAAAGGTATTAACAGCACTTAAAACCATTACATGATTTATCTTAGTTTTATACTTTATCTCATCTACAATATCCCTAATTGAATTTATATCTAAGGCAGTTAAAGTAAACCACATATTATAGCCATGACTTCTTAAATAATTATGGGTAACTCCTTGATAGCTGTTAATCATACACGCTACTTCTTCAATTCGATCTTCGGGTACCTCCATAGCGCATAAAGTACTTGAGTAGCCCAAACGCTTAGAATCAAAAACCCCACCTAATCTACGAATGTAGCCTTTATTTTTTAGTTGGTTAATAAGAAGGATAACCTCATCTTCTGTCATATCTAGCTCTTTAGCTATAGTTAAAAAGGGTCTGGATTCTAAAGGGAAATCTATTTGCAGCTTGTTTAGTAACCTTCTAGCATTATCTTCCATCTTAGTCCATCCCTCCATTAAACACGCATAATGTTTCTTCTTCCATATAGTCTCCCTCATTATAGAACGCTGCTCTGGCACGACAGCCACCACATGAATGCTTATATATACAGAGCCCACATTTCCCTTTATAATCTGAAGTTCGCAGCTCTTTAAGTATAGGATTGTTTCTCCAAATCTCACTAAAAGGCGTGTGTCTTATATTATCAATAGGCTTATCTAAATATGCACAAGGCTGCACATCACCTTTAGGATTAATAATGCAATAGCTAATACCTGCTAAACATCCTTTCGAAAATCTAACCTTAACGCCTTGCTGCGACGCTATTCTCATAAATTGTGGTGCACAGGTAGGTTTTACTTCTATATTCACTTCTTTTTGTTTGAGCACAATATCGGTAAGTAACTCTTCATACTGCTTGGCATTTAAAAATTCATCCTTTATATTAACTGCGCGACCAGTAGGGACTAAGAAAAAAATATGATGTGCAACTGCCCCTACCCTAGCCGCAAAATCTGTGATGTTAAGGATTTCATTATAATTCCAGTCCATAACCGTAGTATGGATTTGAAAGCTTAAACCAGCAGCCTTACAATTATGAATGCCTTGAAGTGTATCTTCGTAAGCATTTTTTAAACCTCTAAAAGTATTGTGTTTAGCCCCATCCATACTGTCTAAACTAATACCGATTCCCATTACACCAGCTGCTTTAAGTTTGTAAGCTATTTCTTTAGTGACTAAGGTTCCATTGCTGCCAAGTACAGGCCTCAACTTATACTTAACCGCATGTTCTGCTAACTCAAATATATCCGACCGAAGCAAAGGCTCTCCGCCAGAAAATATCATGATTTTAAAACCTGCTTTTGCAATCTCTTCAATAAGTTCCTTGGCTTCATGCGTATTTAATTCTTTATCGTATACTTCTCCAGCATCTCTATAACAGTGTTTACAGCTCATATTGCATTTATTTGTAGTATTCCATGATATAATCAAAATGGCAATCCCCCAATCTCTTCATTTGTCAAGTAGCACGCAGGGTCAGATGCCCAAAAGTCACCTGTTACGGCTTCTGCTCTTACACGCAGGTTGCCATTGCAAATGCTGAGCCATTTACATAGGCTGCACCTTCCTGTTAATAATGGTTTCCTATCTCTTAATTCTAATGCAAGAGAACTTGTAGGATTTTTCCATATCTCACTAAACTTTTTCTCTCTAATATTTCCAAAAGTATGGTGCTGGGTAAATTGGTCTGGATGAACATTACCTTTAAAATCGATATTTGCAAAGGCCATTCCTGACCTATTACCTCCGTTCATATGCAGCAACTTAGAGACTCTATCAGCAATTTCTGGATGATTCTCCTTAACCTTAAGATATAAATAGGCTGCATCTGCATGATTGTCTACTGTCAAAATCTCAACTTTTTTTCCGAATTCGATTGCTTTTTTCATAATTAAATCCATTGCCAGCCGCTTTTCTTCATGCGTGATATCTTCTTCAATCATCTGGCTTGCTCTTCCAGAATAAGCTAAGTGATAAAAGCATACTCTAGGTATACCCTCTTCTTTTATAAAATAAAAAACATCCTCTAATTGATCATAGTTACTGCGATTAATCGTAAATCTTAGCCCTACCTTTTGCCCAATATCTAAACAATTTCTAATACCGGTTGCTGCTTTATCAAAACTGCCGTGCACTCCTCTAAATGCATCATTTCTAATACCTATGCCGTCTAAACTAATACCTACATAACTCACGCCATTTTGTTTTAAGTCTTTTGCTACTTCTTTATCTATTAAAGTGCCGTTAGTTGAAACTGTACTTCGTATGTTATTTTCCCTTGTATATTTTAAGAGTTCAAATATATCTTTTCGTAATAGAGGTTCTCCCCCTGAAATAAGTAGTACTGGGACCTTAAAGCTTGCTAAATCATCAATAAGTGCTTTAGCTGCTTTAGTATCTAATTCTTCTTCAAACTGACAATGCTTTGAATCAGCGTAACAATGCTTACAGCTTAAATTACATGTATTGGTGCAATTCCATACAACTACCGGCCCCTTACCTCTGCTTACACCATATTTTTCATCTTTTGCTCCATGAGTATACCGAAGGCTATCACCAAAGTTCTCACTTCCGCATAACAATTTAGTTATTCCGATCATTATAGGATCCTTTCTGACGTATTAATTCATCTATCTATTCCGGCTTATTAAATGTTGCGCTTGGATCTGGTGTGTAATTAGATGTAAAGTCTGCATACTCTATACGCTGCATCATTCCAGCTGCGGCATGATGCAGTTCATGGCAATGCTGTACCCAATCTCCTGGATTATCTGCCTCGAATGCAACCACATACTCTTCTCCGGGCTTTATCATTAGTGTATCCTTCATAATGACAGCTCCTGTTAAAGGCGCTCCATTTTTAGAAAGCACTTGAAAAAAATGTCCATGCAGATGCATTGGATGATCTACTTTACTATTGTTAACATAGGTCATCTTAATAGTATCATTAGTCTTTATTTTCAATGGCGGAAGTTCCATGAATACCTTTCCGTTTATTGTATACTTTAGCTCATCATTACTTGTATCAGTATTTAGATCAACACGGTAATCAATGTCATATGTCTCTTCTAAGGTAAATCGTGCATTGCCTCCGCTTCCATAGCTTGCAAAATCAAATATCTGAAACTCAGCATTGTTTAACTCTTCTAAGTATCTACCATTTCCATCAATGATATTAACTGGAATTTTAATTTGGTCACTATACTTATTATCGTCATGTGTATCAATAACAAAATTTTCATCAGTCTTAACAACAAATTCAATATCGTATCTCTCACCTGGAGCAATCATGATAATCTTATCCTTGATTATGCCAGCATTAGTGATATCTTGCCCATCTGTACTAACAATCTTTATCTCTTGATTAGGTATATGAATGCCATGCTCTCGATAACCTGCATTTAAAAATCTTAACCTTACGAGTTCACCTTTCTTAACTTCTAAAGGAGTAATTAGGCTAGATGATTTTCCATTAACAGTATAAATATTGTACATAGAAGACATCATTTCCTCTTCTTCCATTACAAGATCCTTAGTAGTTTCACTAGACATCTTCATACCATTCATTGCATCCATTCCTTCTTCTGGATTTTCCATCCACTCATCCAATATAAGTGTATAGTCCCTATCAGGTTTCACCCAATTCTCTGGTTCTACAACTAAAACACCATATAGCCCTTTGTCAACTTGCTTAGAACTTTCTTGATGAGAATGATACCAATAAGTCCCAGCAACATCAGCCGAAAAAGCATAGGTAAAAGTCTCTCCTGGTCTCACAGCATCTTGATTCAAACCTGGTACCCCATCCATAGAAGATTTTAGAGGATAACCATGCCAATGAATAGTTACAGGCTCTTTAAGATTATTTCTTAGTTCAACTTCAACAAAATCTCCCTGCTTAACACGAATTTCTTGACCAGGCACTGTTCCATTGTAAGTCCACGTCATAATGTTTAGATTATCTTTAACTTGTAGATTAGCCTCCATGGCATTCAGAGTGAACCTTTTAATAGGCTGCCCATCTTTTGGCTGAATGATATTTTCTGCATTATCAAGAATATTATCTGCATTTTGTTTAGGTTGTTCCATGTCCATACTTTCCGATGAAGCAATTTGTTCCTGCACTGCTGACACTTCTTGAGCAGACATCCTTTGTTTGTTTTTATAAGCTACCATTGTTGCAAAAGCAACAACAATCATTGCAATAAATGTCAATATCATTATTTTTTGATTACTCATGTATTATTCACTCCCTTATTTAAAAGACTTAAACGTGAAACTTAGAATACTATTATCTAGTTAAACAAACACTTTATTTAAACTTTTAGAAGTTATTTGTTTAGAAATTAAACATAGGATTAAATTGAACATTAATCTTTCTCGGGATTTTAACTACAAATTCTGTTCCTTCATTTATCTTGCTATTGACAGTTACTGTTCCCCCATGCGCTTCAATAATTGCTTTGGTAATAGTAAGCCCTACTCCTACTCCGCCTGTTTTTTGATTTCTTGACTTATCTACCCTATAGAAACGTTCAAATATATGTGGTAGATCCAATTCATCTATACCTATCCCTGTATCTTTGATCCTTATTTCTGTCGTTTTTTGGTGATTGGCTATATCAATTGAAATTTCCCCGTTATTATCTGAATACTTTAAAGCATTTGTTATAAGGTTATTAACTACTTGACTCATCTTATCTTGATCAGCATAGATAGAAACCTCTTTTGGATTATATTTCACCCTAATATGCTTAGTAAAAAACTCATTTTCATAGTTATTCAATAATCTAGTAATAAGCTTTGAAATATCAAAATCTTCTTTATGGATGAGTACATTTTCATTCTCAATTCCTGATAAATCTTCGATACTACCAATTAAGCGTCTCATTCTAATAATTTCATCATAACAACTTGTAAGTCGTTCTTTAGTCATCTCCCATATACCATCAATCATAGCTTCCATATGACCTTGTACAGAGGTTAATGGTGTTCTTAGTTCATGTGCCACATCTTGTGTAAGTTGCTTCTGCAATTTTTCCTTATTCTCTAAAGCTTCAGACAAATTATTAATGGTTTCTATTAGTACATCAATTTCTTTAGTGTTAGAAACATCTTTTAACTTTTCTTTATATTTTCCCTCAGATAACAATGATGCTTTTTTTGCTATTTTGTTAAGTGGCTTACTTATTCTTAAGGAAATTATTAACCCTAGTATAAACACTAAAATTAATGATCCAATCCCGATGATAATAAAAAGGGTATTAAATGCTTTAATAAAAACTAATTCTTCATCATTAAAGTAATAAGGACCAACATATCCTGTTACAAGTGTTCCAATCTTTATATCATTGAGGATCAGGTCATATGATTTTTCCTGATATTCTCCCTTCCAATTAGTCGAGTAGCTATACATATTGTTTCGCATACTAACTATCATCTGTTCGCATAAACCATTATTATGTTCAGATGCAGACCACACAAGTTGGCTCTCTTCATCTAAAACCTCAATAATGATGCCATTTTGCAAAGCATTCATCCCAATTCTTTCTAGATAGGTTGTATCCCATACCTTATCTTCTTCGTACTGCATGTTTATAAGGTCAATTACTTCATTGGTTTGTTTTTCTTGTCTATTAATAACATAACTTTGGAACTGTGTTTTAATATAGATATTGGCTACTAAACTAATGAGTCCAACAACAATAACAACAATAAGTATATATGAGAGAGTTAACTTACTTCTTAAAGAATATCTCACTTTAATCACCTCCAAACTTATACCCAATACCACGAACAGTTAAAATGTATTTACAATCTTTCGAATCAGTCTCTATTTTTGAGCGCAAGTTCTTAATATGAGAATCAATTGTTCTATCATAGCCAAAATAATCCCCCTCAAATGCAACATTGATAAGTTCTTCTCTTGTAAAAACTTTGTTTGGACGTTTAGCTAAAGTAAGTAATATCTTAAATTCGCAAGGCGTTAAATTTACAAATTCATGGGCTTTCTCCACAGTATAATCATCTACATTTATAATTAAGTCTCCATTGCTGAATAGTAAAACATCTGGATTTCCATTTTCTACGCTGCTTCTTCTAAGCAGTGCTTTAACTCGAGCGATCATCTGCCGTGGACTAAAAGGTTTAGTGATATAATCATCCGCTCCGATATCAAGCCCATTAAGAATGCTCTCTTCCTGAGATTTAGCAGTTAACATGATAATAGGAACTTGAGATGTTTTTCTTATTTCCCTGCATATTTGTTCACCACCGATATCTGGAAGCATTAAATCTAGTAGGATAAGATCAATATTTTGGCTATTAAACAGCTTGAGTGCATCGTAACCTCTAAGCGCCTTATATACTTCATAACCACTGTTAAGCAGGTAGGATTCTATAAACTCAACTATTTTTTCTTCATCTTCAACTATAAGTATTTTTTTAGAATTAATATCCATAATATTTACTCCCCATTAGTTTTATTTAAGCTTTATTTCTATATGTTTTAATATGGTATAATCATACCTAAACTGTATGGATTTTTAATGGATTGAAATAAAAATACACCCTTGTGTTTATATAGGCATTTCTGCCTGTTAGTCAACACATCAGGTGTATTTATATTACTCCCAAATTTAGGAGCTCAATACAAATCCAGTTTATTATATCCTACTTATACTTACCACATTATATCCAGCTTCTTCTATTGCTTCCTTTATTTCTTCATTACTCGAAAGGCCTATAGCAAGAGCTGATTGTGTCTGTAAATCTACTTCAACTTTCATGACCCCTTTTAGTTTTTCTAAAGCTTTTTTTATGTGATCCACACAATGTTCACATTTGATACTTTTAAATAGTATTCTCTTTGACATAGGCATTCCTCCTTATTTTTTATCATCTATTAATTTACTTATTATCTTCACTAACTTCTTCCTTTTTATTATGTGAGCAACAACTATGATCTTTTCCACTCCTAAACATTCCTATCATCATAACGACCATCATTATTGGACAAATCAAAGAGGATATTCCTACTATTAGTGTATTAGTTCCTAAATTATTAATCTTTAATAGTGGTAAAATACCTACTATTATTATAGGAAGTAAGCAACAAGCGCCCATCATGCCTATATGTTTCAAAGGACTATGCCCCTTGAGTTTTTTATCTTTATCCTGATCTTGGTTATTATTTCTACCTGAATACATTAAAATCCCTCCTATTAAATGATTTAAACGATATAGATATACTATTTATTTTTTAATTATTCTTTAGTGTGTTGATAATATAAATATACCATACATTTATGGATTTCTTATGGATAAAAGTATTTTTAATCCTTATGTAAGCTAAGTTTAGACTTTGCTACTATAAAGGCATCTACTAACTTACCATCAAATTGTATTTCTTTATTTTTTATGATTTCATTTAGTGCTGCTTCTTCTGGAAGTCCTTTTCTATAAGGCCGGTCGGAAGTCATAGCGTCATATGTATCAGCAATTGCAATAATTCTTGCCTCTAAAGGGATTTCTTTACCACTTAGCCCCATTGGGTATCCTCCTCCTGAATATCTTTCATGATGATGTCGTATTATACTTAGGTTACCAGCCATAAAATCAATTGTTTGTAGTATGTTGACACCTATATCTGGATGTTTTTTTATAATTTCATACTCTTTATCCGTAAGCTTATCTTTTTTATTTAGTATATAATCAGGAATTCCTATCTTCCCTATATCATGAAATAGCGCCGAATATTCTAAGGCCTTAAGTCTATCTTCTGAAAATCCCAAGACGCCCCCTATTTCAAGTGATATTTTTGCTACTCTTGTTGAATGACCTGCTGTATAGGGATCTCTTGCATCAACTGCATTAGAAAGTGAGATAACTGTATTAAGATAAGATTTATTAAGCCTCTTATAGGATTCTTCAAGCTTAATTTTCTTTTCATTTAGTTCCTTATTCTGATTTACTAATGTCTTTGATGCACTATGTATAATTCTCAGCAGCAGAAAAAATAATATAAATAAGCCGAAGAATTGAGTTTTAGATATGATCGAAATTAACATATCAGTATGCATACTGATTTCTTTATAAGGTACAATCATTCTAAAAACACCAACATTTTTACCCTTATACTTAATAGGAGCATATATATCAAAAACTTCACTTACATCTGTATCAGCAGATAAAGTTTCAAACTTATATGGTTTTGTACTAACGATTTGGCCCTTTATGACTTGTTTAATAATATCTGTATCAGTAATTTCTTTTTCTATTAATAAATTATCACTAGATAGAATTGTAATATTTTCTCTGTTTATAATACTTACAGATTTAAGCTTATAATAATCTATTACATATTCTAAATCATTGAGAATATGTATTTTGTTTGCACCCTTTATTGCATCTTTATAATCTGATTCATTTAAGGTATCTTTAATTGTGCTATTTACTATAATATTGGCAATGCCCTTAAAACTATTAAGGCGATCATTTTTTATATGATTTGAAATAACCCATGATAATAAGATCCCTGTTATTACAAATGCAATTAGACTGTATATAGAAAAGTATCCCATTAATGATTTTATTCTCATAGACCGCTACACCCTCTTTTCAATTAAAATTCTTACCTTAAACTTCTAATCATCTCTAACTGTGGTCATCTTATATGACTTATCATATTTACAAATGACATCCCCAAAAAACCAACAAAAAAGGATTATAAAAAAAGTGGCTAATGCCACTTTTTTATTCTCTATAACTTATTCCATTTGGCCCCTCATCTACTTGTACAGTGCTAATGACTTGACCTGTTGTATTATCAATTACACTGATAGTATTTTCATATTTATTTGTTACATATACGTATTTATTATCATTAGTTACTACAACCCCATGTGCACCTTTACCGGTTTCAGTAGTAGCTATAACAGTCTTAGTTCCCATATCTATCTTCGAAACAGTATTTGATGGACTCTCCTTTGTACCTTGATTTGCTACAAAAGCATATTGATCATCGGATTGCAAATAAACTTGAGCAGGGTTAGTTCCTACTGCAATTTTTTCTATAGCATCTGTGGCTAAATTTATAACTGCTAATACATTTTCTGAACTAACAGTTACCAGTAAAGTCTTACCATCACTTGTTATTGCTGTTGTTACAGGAGTCTCTCCTACAGTTATCTTTTTAATTTCTTTGCTATTTTCAATATCAATAACACTTACTGTATCTTCTTCCATATTGGCAATATATGCAAACTTACTATCTTTAGATATTCGGAATCCGTTTGGACCTTTACCAACTGCTATAGTATTAAGGACCTCATATGTTTTTGCATCAAGGATAGATACATTATTATCTTTACTATCCGTTACTAGTACATACTTACCATCCTCCGTAAATACTATATAAGCTGGATGTTTGCCAAGTTCCATTTGCTTAACGAGATCTCTTGTATTGGTATCATAAAAGAATACTTCACCTTTCATATCCATATTCATTTCCATATTTTCATCTTTTTCTTCTTCTTCAGTCATTTTTTCAGCTACTGTAAAAGCAACTATCTGCCCATCTGATGAAATCTGTATATTATGAGGAGATCCATCAACCTGTATAGTATCTATAACTTTATTAGTGATACTATCTATTTTTGAAATACTGCCACTTTCATTTGCAGTATAATAATAAGTTAATTTTACTTCTGCAGGAGTTGGTGCTGGTGTCTCCTGTACTTGTGTCTCTTGTGTTTGTTCTTGTACTTGAACCGTATCAGGCTGCTTTACATTATTATTTGGTGCATTCGCACAACCTGTAAAAGCTAAGGTGAATATTGCTGAACTTGCCATAAATTTTATAAGTTTAGATTTAGTCATTTTCTATCTTCCTTTCGATATTTAATTTTTAGTTATTTTTATTGTCTATCAATAAATAATTCATAATTTTATATAAAGGTACTTAAAGTATAGATGCTTTAGAGCTTACGAATAAAAAGTATTATATAGGCCATAATATTTATGAACTAAAATATGCGACATAAAGGAGATTTACCAGTATGCTTATGAATTTAAATTTAACTTCAAATGAAAAGTATCAAAAATGTATTGATGTATGTTTAGAATGTGCTCAAGTCTGCGAATTTTGTGCAACATCTTGCTTACGTGAACCTGACCCTAAAATGATGGCCAAGTGTATTCAACTTGACAGAGACTGTGCTGATATCTGTATTTTATCAGCACAATTTATGGCTAGAGACAGTGAGTTTTCACATCAACTCTGTTCATTATGTGCCGAAATATGCCGAGCATGTGGTGAAGAATGTGCTAAATTTCCTCAAGAACATTGCCAGAAATGTGCAGATATATGCAATCGCTGTGCTTCAGAATGTGAAAATATGTCTCACTAATTTTCAATTTTAAAAGTATTAATTTTTTAGGGTTAATCTAGTATCTGCTAATTAAACGCGCAGCACTGATTAACCTTTCTTTTTCTTGTTCCTACATAATATTAAATAATTTAATAGGATTTGTAATAGTATCAAAAGTAAGAGAAGCAGTCACATTGGCCACTTCTCTTACTGAATTACTTTCTATACTTAAATATATTTAACATTCTATTTCTCTCTATCAATCCCTTTAATAATAATGCTTAGATTACATCATTCCGCCCATCATGCCCATTCCCATTCCGCCGCCTGATCCGCCAGACATTCCAGCTGCTGGATCTGCTGGCATTGATTGCATTGGCATACTACCTTGTGGCATTGGTTGCATTGGCATACTACCTTGTGGCATTGATTGCATTGGCATATTTCCCATACCATTATTCATCATTTGCTGCATTTGATTGATTTGCATTTGCATTTGATCTAAACGGTTAATAACTATGTTGAAATCCATCTGACCGCTGCCCATCACACTCATGCTGCCCATAGTACCTTGTTGCATTGGCATCGATTGCTGCTGCATTGGCATTGACTGTTGCTGCATTGGCATTGACTGCTGTGTTCCATGATATCCTGTTGTATTTGGTGCCGGAGTCATAAATTGTAATACTACTCCTGAAATAATTATTCCTACGAAAGAAAATAAAGCAAGTTTTAACCATCCATTACTTTGCATAGAAGTACCTCCATTTATTAATATATTTTTTTTGTTTTTTGTATTTTTAGGATTTACAATATAATTAACGAATCCCATTCCTAACATTCCTAACCCCAAGATGAGGAGTAAGATAAGAAAAACCATATATAAAGATCCAACATTACCTAATAATTGCACTATCTCACCTCCATTTCCAACTATTTTAGCCAAATAATCCCTAGAAATACTGTTCCAGCTATGATAAATGGTAACAGTATGACAATAGTAGCTGTGGTTAAATAGTGCATGGTTTTAAGAAAACCATATTGTGCATTATGATGACCGGCTATACTATTCCCACCTTGTGAAATTTCTATTTGTCCATTTTGTGGCTTTACAAGGTCAGCTACAGTTACATTTTTAAGATGCATTTTCATCATATTTCCCATACTTTGTTCCATCATACTAGAGTTTGATGCAGTATTTGGACTGCTTGCCCATGAATAAAGTAAGACCATTAAAGTTATTGATCCAAATATTACTGCCAACTGAATAAATGGTAGCTTTTTCTTATTCATGTTTCTTCCTCCTTGTAAGCCTTACGTAAAGCCCTGAAACAACACTTAATAAAATTAATGGGCTAGTTACTGATGCAGCATTTAAAATGAGTTGCTTTAACTGTGCATCCTCCTCTATAGACATTGAAAGTCCCATAAGAGAACTATGCATAGCATCCATCATTCCTGACATATACTGCATAATCTGCCCTTCTGTAGGCGGTGGCCCTAAGACCGAAATAATAATCCCAGCCCCCATAAAGAAGAAGGAAGTTGAAACAAACCATATCATGAATTTTACCCACGGCTTTTGTAGCATCTCCTCATCTCCTTTACTTTGTTAACTGTTTACTTTGATTTAATTTTTTGGTTTTAGAGTTAGCTTTAGACTTTTTAGATATTACCAGTGCATGGGATTTCTCATAAATATGCCATATCACGCTTGCAACCACGATATAGGTTAACTTTTCATGAATATACATGGCAAATGCAGCTGCTTGCTTATTCGTATCCATACATACCCATATAATGACGCCTGTAATAATGAAGATAAGTGTTGTTATAAAGGTAAAAAGCTGATAACCTTTTTTTCCGATAATAAACCAAGCTAGTCTGCTCTCATCATTCTTTAACCCACGCATAACTTCATAAGCTATAGATATGAATGTCAGCAGTATAAATATTGCTGCAAAGATCCGATGGATTAAGTCTGCCGAAGCTATGTCATAATTCATAATCCAGCCATATCTTGCGCCTACCATTGCAAGACCACTTAATGCTAATATTGAAAATACTATAGCCCACAACCAGTGCATAATAAAGTCAAACCTAAATTTCATGGTTAAATTCTCCCTTACTCTTCTTTATTATCCTCGCTGATAAGAATTGGAGAACTTGTATTCACTTCATTATTTACTGACCTTTGAGAATTAAATATACCCGCATCATATTGTTTCTTTAAATAAGCAACAACTGCAAGTATAAGTGCTACCACAAGAACAAAAGATAATATCTGAATTAAAAGTGGTAAAAGTGCTGCCACTCCTAGCATAGGATTTAAACTGCCCATACCATATCCCATACTACCATTGATTCCCACACTATATCCCATGCCACTATTGATACCCATATTATATCCGGCACCGTATCTCATGCTCGGATTTAGGAAATACTGCAATAATGCAAACACAATCACTGTACCTAGAATTGCTACAGTAATACCTGCTACAGCTTTTAAAATAGGATCATCATTGACCGATTTTAAAACATTTGTATTAATACTTCTAATACTCGTGTTTTTAAAGAATGTTTCTTTTATCCACATTATGACACCAATAATAACTGCTATTACCAGTACTCCTAGAAGAAGTTTAACTAATAAAACAAGTAACCCTGAAAGAAATAAATCGATTGAAAATGCAGTGCCACCCATATTATTTACGTAATGTTCTCCCATATTACTTCCACCTCCAATGAAAATATTGAATAATAAATTAAATGCAATTGTACCCATTATAATGATTAATAACGTCCTAATAATAGAATCGTTTCTAGTTTTTCCTGTCAAAACTCTTCACCTCCTTTACACCTATACATCTGGTTCACCTTCAAACTTACTTGTTATTTCTTCGCTTTTTTTATTACGTGGACTAAGCATATTAATTATGCCTCCTAGCACCCCTATAATAAGACTGATTAATAAAATAACAAGAATAATGTTAAATATTGTTGTAAAGTTCATATTAGTGAATATGCCTTGACTAGCTGTGCTTCCATAATCTACTGCAGTTGGATTAGATGTACTGTTTAGACTTTGAACTTGTACTCCAGCATTGATCATTTGATTACCAAACTCTTGATTTAATTGGTCTAATAATGCCATTCCTTGTGCAAGCTTATATACTCCTTGATGTAATTGTTTCATAGCTTCACTATTATAAGAATAGCCATTTGGTGGTGCATAAGGATTTACATTTACAAGTACAGATGCTTGAGTTAACATGTTAATGGCATTACTAAGCTTATTTCTGTTTTGTAAAGCTGTATTATATCTAATGATATAAGTTTGGTAGTTTGCAGGACTTGCTTCTACCATAGTTGATTGAGCAAAAAGCTCCTCATTCAACTGATTAATAAACATTACTCCTTGTGCCAATGTAAAAATGCCGTTATGAAGTTGCTGCAACTTATCTTGATCATAGACAAAGTTATTTTGACCTTGCTGCATATTATCCATGCCGGCCATACCAGTCATTCCGCTCATCCCACTCATAGCGCCTTGATTAGTTACAGCAGGTACTTGATTATTAGCATCAGTGGATTGATTTTCAGAAGGAGTAATAGTTACTGAACTGTTTCCATTAGGATAGATATTAATGGTAGGTGTGCCTGATGATGGTTGTCCTTGCTGTCCTTGCATTCCTTCCATCTGCATACTGCCATTATTCATATCGGGTAAAGTCGTCTTAGAATATGGATCAACAGTGATTAGATCTATTGCTTGGTTAATTAATCCAATTGCCTCTGTTAATGTTTCTCGATTTCCAGCTGCAGCTGCATTTGGTACCACTGTGCTCTGTTCAGTATTGTTCTGAGTTGGCATTTGTTCATTATTTGACGGGGGCTGATTAGTTTGAGGTATATTTATTAAAAAATTATTCATTCCGCCCATAAAATATGCACTATATCCAACATAGCCTAATCCTCCTATAATAATTAAGATTAGTAGTGTGGCAATAAAACTTCTTAATGCTCTCATTTGTTCACATCCTTACTGTGGCCACAATGTGTATGGGATACCCACTTAAAATTTTTTCTTTTGTTACTCAACTCTTTCACTTCCTTTACGTCAAATTTCATGCCTCAAAATAATAACATACATATTGTGCCCTGAATAAGTGCTGCTATACTTCCAATACTTGAAGCACAGGTTAAAAAGCATATCTTCTACTTCATACACTCCTCCCTTACTTTATTTTATTTCACTTAAAATGAATAAAATTTACTAGGCATCCCACCTTTAATAGCAACCAATCAACTATTACTCTTATTTATTATTCCTATTGGCTTATCATGGATTATAGATACTTTTAATGGATTTTTAATGGATTTTATATGGAGATAACTATATATTTTATTCATAGAGAAAAAAAGCTTATTTAGGATTATTAAACGTTATATCCTAAATAAGCTTTTTTAAGATCAGCTGTCTGCCTTTCTAATTAATACGCATCTTCTTTTACATAAATATCTGACAGCTCTATTTCTGTATTTCTGCTTTTGTGTTTAAACAACACTTTTTCACTCAGTTCCTTGTCAATAGTCTTTGTCATATGGATAGGGAAGTATAAAATAACTTCTGTTCCTTCTCCTTCTTTACTAAATACCTCTATTCTTCCATGATGTAACTGTACAAGCGATTTTACAAGCGCAAGTCCTATGCCACTTCCCTCTACATCTCTAATTAATGATTTATTAACTTGCATAAATCTATCAAATATATAAGGAAGCATTTTTGAACTTATTCCTATACCTGTGTCTTTAATAGAAATAATAATTTCCCCTTTCAGGGGGTACATATAGACTAAAATCTGTCCGTTCTTTTTATTATATTTAATAGCATTTGATATAAGGTTAAGAATGATTCTTTCATATTGATGTCTATCAATTGCAGTCACTAATTCTTCAATTGCTGTATCAAATAATATAGCTATATCATTTGCTCTTGCATAACTAACAGTAGATAAGATAATATCTTCTGTTAATTGAATAATATTATAATTATTTAAATTAAGTTTTATGCAGCCACTATCTATCATCGCAGCATCTATGATGTTATTAATTAACCGAATAAGTCTGTATCCATTTTGTTTGAGTATCCTAATTGCTTTAGGAAGTACCCTTTGCAAATCTTCCTTATATTGTATTTTTTCTAAAAGCTTAGATGTTGTGATCAGAAGGTTGATCGGGGTTTTAAATTCATGAGAAAGATTGGCAAAGAATTCATTTCTTATCCTATCACGCTCTATACTTTCGCATAAAAGCCTCCTATGAGAAATGTCCTGAATAAGCATAATAACACTTTTACTGTGATTCTTTTTGCTTTTAGCTACTGTTGTAACTTCTACTTCTTTAACTTCATTATGTAAGGTCCTGATGTGGCATTCTATTCTTCTCGGAATAGCATCTAACGCTTCAAAATCTACATCTTTAACAAATATTTCTTTCAATTTAGAATACGTCACTTTATCTTGATTAGCTTGTCCTAGAAGCTCAATACCATGCTGATTAATAAACTTTATTTCTTTATCTTCTATCAAAATAACACTATTAGGAATACCCATAAGTAATTCTTTGTAGCCTTCCTCTGATTGTCTTAAAAGGTTTTCGGTTTTTTGTTTCTGTATAATATTGATTATAAGTATTACAACAACAATAATTAAAACAATAATGATTTGTATTAAAAAGAGATCACCTCTATATCTAGCTTCTATTATAAGTTTTTCTTTAGGTATATGATCACTGGCCTCAACACTATAGCTATACATTAAAGTCAAAAATAAGCTTGTTATTATTAGACGCATTTTTGCGCTATACTTCCTCATACTACCTCCAAACAATGTAAATTTTTTAAATTATTAATCTATTTCATCATTTATTTTATTACTTATTGTATATTTATTCAAACATTTTTTTTAAAATATTCCATTTTTTTGCAATATCTTTTATAATAGGCTATTAACTTGAAATTTAACTGCTTTTTGTTATTTTCGCCGGATAATTTGTTGTAATAACGAAGCTTTGTATTTGATGATCTACTTCGAAATCAACTCTTACATCTCCCTTGCCCCTAAAATCAAAATCAACCTCATAACTTCCTATATCTTGAGGTTCAAGACTTTTACCTTCAATAATAGTATTTTTGATTAGAGTTGCCTTCATACTGCCCTGAATAGCTGATATAACAATATCTTTTTCTAACTGAATATCCTCCGCTCCAATATTCGTAATATTAATATTTAAAATCGCAGAGGTAATCTGGCTTCCCGTTTCATCTAATTCCGTTCCCAGACCTACTACATCGACTTTGATGGCCTTTCCTAACATATTGCCAACGTTCATTTCATATATAAATTCAGATCTGCGGTTACATCCTGTACATAGGATGCTTATACATAGCATCATATATATAACAACTATCTTTTTAAACATTTTTCATCCTCCTTACCTATTCGTACTTCTTGTCTATTCAAAATGATTGCCTATTTGGGTAGTATTTGATTTTATTCATTTCTCATACACCTTAAGTTGAGCAATAAATAGGGTAAATAGAGGAACAGTAATCCCCAGCTTACAATGAATCGCTCTAAAGATATCCACAATTTCCTCAGTTATATACACATTTAATGCAAAAGCGTCTTCATCTTATAGTAGGATTTTAGGAAGAACAAGGTTCTTTTCAAACTGAAAAATCATATCCTAGTAAATAATCATTTTACTCGGATATGATTTTTTTAGTTGATTTAGTATTTATAAAATTATTTTTCAATTCATTTATAAACTTATTTGTTATTTTAAAGGGGGCATTAAAATGAACTTTCATTCAAAGCTAATACATGGGGGCATACCTGAAGACGCATCAACCGGCGCAGTAAGTGTTCCTATTTATCAAACATCTACTTACAGACAAGATGGCATAGGCAGACATAAGGGATACGAATACTCCAGAACAGGTAACCCTACACGTCATGCACTCGAAACACTTATAGCAGAACTTGAAGGGGGGCTCGCCGGCTTTGCATTCGCTTCAGGGCTTGCTGCACTCTCTACAGTGATGATGCTTTTAAAATCCACAGATCATATACTTTTATCAGATAATGTGTATGGAGGGACTTTTAGAGTGGTTGATAAAGTATTTGTTAACTTAGGGATCAGCTACACGCTAGTAGATACCTCTAATCTGATCGAAGTTGAAAATGCCATCACCGCAAACACTAAAGCGATCTTTATTGAAACGCCTACCAATCCGCTTATGAAACTAACTGACTTATCTGCCATTGCCAAGCTTGCTAAGAAACATGGTTTGCTTTCTATAGTCGATAATACTTTCTTTACCCCTTATCTTCAAAGACCCATTGAGCATGGTATTGATATTGTCGTACACAGCGCTACCAAATACTTAGGAGGCCATAGTGATTTAGTTGCTGGTCTTGCAGTGGTAAATACAGAAGAATTAAAAGAACGAATACATTTTTTACAGAATGCAGTAGGCGCTATTTTAGGGCCTCAAGACAGCTGGCTGCTGATCCGAGGTATCAAAACACTTGCTATTAGAATGGATAAGGCCGAGGACAATGCTCTGAAATTAGCACAGTTTTTAAAGACTCTTCCTCAGGTTAAGCAAATCTATTACCCTGATATGGGGGCCATGATTTCATTTGAACTTGTTAGTGCTGAAGCTGCACACAAGCTCTTAGAAGGTGTGCAAATGATTGCCCTTGCCGAAAGTCTAGGCGGTGTCGAAAGTCTTATCTCCTTGCCCGCTGCTATGACGCATGCTTCTATTCCAAAACACCAAAGAGAAAAACTTGGTATTTCAGATAGTCTGGTAAGATTATCAGTAGGTATTGAAGACATTAATGATATTATAGAAGATCTAAAACGTGGTTTATAAGACGTATAAAAGATTATAAATATGAATAGAGGAGGGAAAAGTATGCATTATATTAACGATATCCGTGAACTTATCGGCAATACCCCGCTTCTTAAGCTAAACCGCATTGCTCCTGGTACTCGGGCAAATCTTTTTGCTAAACTTGAGTATCTGAGTCCTGGTGGAAGTGTTAAGGATAGGGTAGGACATGAGATCCTAACAGTTTCCAAGCAGCAAGGACTTCTTAAACCTGGTGCTACCATTATAGAAGCTACTGCTGGTAATACTGGCATAGGGCTTGCGATGGCTGCTTTTGAACAAGGCTATCATCTTAAGCTTGTAATCCCTGCTAAATTTGCTATAGAAAAACAAGTACTCATGCGTGCACTGGGTGCTGAAATCATTGTAACCCCAACAGAAGATGGTATTGAAGGTGCTATGCAAAAAGCTCAGGATCTAGCTGCTGCTATTCCGAACTCTTTTATGCCTAGACAATTTGAAAACAAACTTAACGTAGCCGCTCATCGTAAAACTGGCAAAGAAATTTATGATGCCCTTGATGGCAAAATTGACGTCTTTGTAGCCGGTGCAGGTTCTGGCGGCACGATTATGGGCATTGCTTCTTATTTTAAAGAAATGAATCCTAATATTAAAATTGTGCTTGCAGACCCCGAGGGCTCTATACTCGGTGGCGGCGAGGAAGGTTCTTATCATATTGAAGGCATAGGCAATCACTTTATTCCTAGTATTTTTGATGCTTCTCTTATTGATGAGGTTCAAAAAATATCTGATGAGGAAGCTTCTTACTATGTCCAACTTCTTGGTAAGAAAGAAGGGGTTTTGGTCGGATCTTCTTCTGGTGCGGCTATCGCAGGAGCTGTTAAAGAAGCTTATAGGGCGAGTAAAGAGATCAATATTGTTACAGTATTTCCTGATAGAAGTGACAGGTACTTTAGCCAAAACTTGTATGATTTTGAATTTAATCTTTCTGACTTTAGGTTTAATGCACTATTTGATGGCTGGGCAGATGCTTATGACGCTACTGTAGCTGATAAAGACGGTGAGTACCAAGAGGTTTTTATTAATTATCAAGCTATTCTTAAGCAGACGGTTAAACAAATAGATCAACCTGAAGGGGCTAAAGTATTAGATATAGGTTCTGGTACTGGCAATCTTGCCTATGTTGCTTCTCTTGCAAATTATGCCGTGACAGGGATAGAGCCTAATCAAAAAATGAGGAAACTTGCTGCAGATAAATACCCGAGTATCTATTTTATCGAAGGAAGCTTTCTGAATATCCCAGTTCCTGATAAAAGTGTGGATGCTATTATATGTAGCTACGCTTTTCATCACCTCTCAGACGATGAAAAAGGGGAAGCGATCAACATCTTTGCCTCAAAATTAAAACCCTCAGGTAAGGTTGTTATTGCTGATACTATGTATCGCTCACCAGAAGACGGTGAAGCCATTCTACAAGATGCCTTATCAAAGGGCTATCATAATCTGGCTAATGATCTGCAAACAGAGTTCTATACTACGCATACTGTACTAAAAGGTTTATTTACACATGTAGGCTTTAGCATTACCTTTGAACAAATGAATAAATTTGTATGGATTCTTACGGCAACTAAGGCTTAACTACTCAATCAATTAACAGTCTGCCCCTCCTAATCTGGAAGGGCAGACTGTTAATTTTCCTAGGGAGATTTCTATAGGTAATCGGGAGATTTTAGTACACGGAAGCTGCCTCTGCAACATTTTGCCAAGAAAATCTTAGTGGTTTTTGCAAATGGTACTTACATTTTTAGAAATGTGGAGGTGAGCATTTGGAGCACACTAAAATTCTCCGGCGGCTTTCATCAATAGACCTCCTACACTATTTTCATATAACGTTCTTCAAATAGATCCGCTTCTATAGGCTTGCTATAATAGTAGCCCTGTATCATATTGCACCCCATTGCGCTTAGCAGCTCTGCCTGCTCTTTTGTTTCTACGCCCTCTGCAACTGTCTCTATATTTAATAATCTAGATAGATCTATTATAGAAAGTGTTATACACTTACTTACGTGATCCCGTTCTATTTCAACAATAAAGCTTTGATCTAGTTTAAGCACATCTATTGGCAGTACCTTGAGATAGCTTAATGAAGAGTATCCCGTTCCAAAATCATCTAATGCAATTTTTACCCCAAGCGCCCTTATTGCTTTCATCTTAGCTATTGTTTGTTTCTTATCTATAATTGTCATACTTTCTGTTAATTCTATTTCTAAATATTGCGCTTCTAAACCTGATGTTTTTAATGTTTCTTTTATACTATCTAACATATCCTCTTGATAAAATTCAATAGCTGAGATATTCACTGAAACAATATACTTTTCATAGCCTTTGTCTTGCCAAGCTTTATTTTGCAAGCAAGCCTCCATAAGTCCCCACTTTCCTATTTCTGTAATAAGTCCCGCTTGTTCTGCTATAGGTATAAATTCATTAGGGGATATAAAACCCTTTTTAGGATGTTTCCATCTTATGAGTGCTTCCATCCCTACTATTTTCTGTGAAAGCGTATCAATTTTAGGCTGATAATTTAATATGAACTCTTTATTTTTAATAGCCTCCTGCAGTTCCATTGCTATAACTTGCTGACGTAAAATAGTTTCTTTGAGTTCGTTATCAAAAATCTGAAATGTCTTATTCCCATTTTTTCTCATTTGATCTTCAACAAACTTTACATTTTCATAAAGTTCACTCATTCGGCTTCCATGAGTAGGATAAATTGCCGCGCCAACTAATATTTGTAGTCCATAGTTTATATTCTCTTTAATCTTTATCTTAGAAATACGAGCTGCTAAACTTTCATATAAAAGGCTTATGTCCCCTACCTCTTGTATTTGAAATAAAATAGCAAACCCCGCGTCGTCTCTTCTGCCGCAAATACCATTTTTTGCAGTAAGCTCTTGTATAATTTGAGCTGTCTTTATTAAAATTTCATTGCCCGTATGGTATCCATAAATACTTCTTATAAAAGTAAATTTATCTATATTAATAGATAAAAGTGCATACTGATGGGCTAGATGACTAGATTGCAGCAAATCATTTCCTTCTATTAAAAATTTCCTCCTGTTGTATAATCCTGTTAGCTCATCTTCAAAGGCTAACTTGTATATAATATCGGAATCAAATTTTATCCTTTCTTCGCAAACTTTTCTTTCATTTACAATTGATTGCTTACAGCTCGTCTTTTTTATCCACACTATATAGCCCCCTACCATAATAATACTTGCAAACCAAAAGACATAAAGTATTTCGATTCCCATCATTTCCCCTCCACTTCAACAATACATCGCAGCTTATCCACATCCTTCTATGAATATAATATGTGAAACATCATAAAGCGTTCTTTAAATCAAACAATCTTATCATGGTAATAATTGTTTGATTCTGATTTTGGCCTCATAAAACAACCAGTATTTTACTTAAATGTCTATAATATTTGGTAATTATATGAAAAAATAATATAGGTTCTTGTGTTTTTGTTACTTTATTAGTAAAATATAATAATTATACAATAATCAAAAGGGTAAGGTGATGAAATGAGCGATAAATTAAAAGTAGGTATTGTCGGCGGAACTGGCATGGTAGGTCAACGCTTTGTAACGTTGCTTGATGGCCATCCTTATTTTGAAGTAAAAGTTATTGCAGCTAGTAAAAACTCTGCTGGCAGAACTTATGAAGAAGCTGTAGCTAATAGATGGAAAATGAGTACCCCTATTCCAGAAGCGATCAAAACATTAGTTGTAAAAGATGCTGCGGATGTTGAAGAAGTAGCAGCTGGGGTAGACTTCGTTTTCTGTGCAGTTGATATGAAAAAAGAAGAAATAAAAGCACTTGAAGAAGCTTATGCAAAAGCTGATGTACCAGTTGTGTCTAATAACTCTGCACATAGATGGACGCCAGATGTACCTATGGTTATACCAGAAATCAATGATAGTCACTTAGAAGTTATTGCAGCTCAAAGAAAAAGACTTGGTACAACAAGAGGCTTTATTGCAGTTAAGCCTAACTGTTCTATTCAAAGCTATGTACCAATGCTTTCAGCTTTAATGGCATTTGAACCAACAACAGTAGTTGCTTCTACTTATCAAGCAATCTCTGGTGCGGGCAAAAACTTCACAGATTGGCCAGAAATGATTGATAATGTTATTCCTTACATTGGTGGAGAAGAAGAAAAAAGCGAACAAGAACCACTTAGAATATGGGGCGAAGTTCAAAATGGAGAAATTGTTAAAGCGCAAGCGCCACTCATTACAACACAATGTATTCGTGTTCCTGTAACAGATGGTCATTTAGCAACAGTTTTTGTTTCATTTAAAAACAAACCTTCTAAAGAACAAATTCTTGAAGCTTGGGCAAACTATAAAGGTAAACCACAAACACTAGAACTTCCAAGCGCGCCAAAACAATTTATTAAATACTTTGAAGAGGACAACAGACCTCAAACTCATTTAGACCGTGATATTGAAAATGGTATGGGTATTACTGTGGGTAGGTTAAGAGAAGATTCTCTTTACGACTATAAATTTGTAGGTCTTTCACACAATACCGTAAGAGGCGCTGCCGGAGGTGCTGTACTTATCGCAGAACTTCTTAAAGCAGAAGGCTATATTACAAGTAAAGAAGCTTAATTTCTCAGCATTAATAAAAACCGATATAAGGTGATATTTCCCTTATATCGGTTTTTATTTGCAAAATGATATCTTAGAGTTTTGCACCTATAAGTTATGTTCAGATAAACTGTACTATTATCATTTTAAAAATAACAAGAACAACTATTGTGAGACCTATAATAACTGAAAACCTTCCAACTTTTTTAGTGTCTTTCTTCTCTCCTTTTGAATCTAACTCCTGTGCCATACGCATTTGACTTATGCCGCTAACTAATTGTGTGCAGCCTAAAAATATCATTGCAATATCAATAGGGACATAATTTAATAAAGCCAATACGCCTAGACAAACAGTTGCAGCACCTAACACAATAACCATTATTGACCCTGCTTTTTTATTTATTTTCATATTAAACCTCTCTCTCAATGTATACTTCTTTAATTATATACAGTATGATTATAAACCTCAAATACTTATTCTAACTTACGTTATTAATAGTGTAACTTTATACTATTAAAGCTATGTATTGAAATAGATTTTGCATCGTATCCATGAAAAATCCATAAAGCTTTGATATGCTCATAGTATATCACTAAGTTAAAGGAGTGTTTTAAAATGAATAAAAATCAGCATAATAAAACTTCTAAAGGTAATGTTAATAATAAAATGCCCATTATAATCGGTTCTGTTTTAGTAATAGCCGTACTATTTGTATTCCTTAACACTCAAAATAAATCACAAGCTGCTTCCACAAGCAATAATCTTGAAGCAGTTAGTCGTGGAGATTTAACTATTATAAAATCTGATATTACAGAAGAAGCTAGCTTCTATCCATACCAATCTAACGATACTTACATGGAGATTATAGCCGTAAGAGCTTCTGATGGCAGCGTTCGAACAGCACTTAATACCTGCCAAGTCTGCTACAGATCAGGACGTGGGTACTATGAGCAGAAAGATGATGTACTGATCTGCAGAAATTGCGGCAATCGTTTTACAGTTGATCAGATTGAACTTATTAAAGGTGGCTGTAATCCTGTTCCAATAACAGAGGATCTCAAAACAGAAGATGAAGAAGAAATCCTCATTGCAGAAACTGCACTTACTCAATATGCACCAATGTTTGCAAATTGGAGAAAATAATAAAAACAGGAGGGTTAAATATGTTTGCTAAACTAAAAAGTATGTTAAAAAAATTTCTTGAAACAGTTGCAAAACAAAATGAAACACTTTATGGTAAAGATAGATTAGATTGCTGTAATCTAAATAAACCCAAAAAAAGGTGATTTTAATGAATAACCATTCTAAAAAAATACTTATCGTTGAAGACGAAGAAAAAATAGTTGAGTTTATAGAATCTTACCTGCTTAATAGTGGTTATGAAGTTTATAAAGCACTAAGAGGTTATGATGCGCTTAAACTATTTAACAGTCAAAATATTGATCTTATCTTGCTGGATTTGATGCTGCCCGATATTAGCGGCGAACAAATATGCAGGGAAATAAGAAAAACCTCTAAAGTTCCTATTATCATGTTAACCGCTAAATCTCAGGAAGTAAGTATTCTTAATGGGCTTGATATTGGAGCAGATGATTATATCACAAAGCCTTTTAGTCCCAGACAGATGATCGCTCGTGTTAAGGCACTTCTTCGAAGAACTTTTTCTGATGATCAAAACTCAGATATGCTGTCTTTTAATAACGAGGATTTAGTCATTAACGGTGCAGATTATACTGTTAAGAAAGCACACGCAGCAACCTATTTAACCCCCAGTGAATTTAAAATATTAATTACTTTAGCCAAACGTCCAAGTAAGGTTTTTACAAGAGAAGAACTTATTAGTGTTGCATTTGAGGGTGATTACCTAGGATATGACAGAACTATCGACTCTCATATTAAAAATCTTCGTTCTAAAATTGAAGATGATCCTAAAGAATGTAAGTATATCATAACTGTCCGTGGCATTGGCTACAAGTTTGGGAGTGATTAGATTGCGCTATTCATTACGCAGTAAGCTAACCGTGTCATACCTATTAGTTGTTGTTATCATTGTTGGGCTTATAAGTCTAGTTGCAAATACGTATATCAAAAAACAATTTCAAGACTATGTCATCAACCGGCAAGAGAAACAAACAAATGAGATTATTGGCTTAATCAAAGAGCAATACCAGACTGATCGTTTCTTTGATGCAACATATCTTGAGCGCATAGGTATGAATGCTTTAGAAAAAGGTATGATTATTGAAGTTTTTGATGCTGATAATAAGATTATTTGGTCTGCCTCTCATCATAATAATGGCTTATGTGAAGCAATGATATTCAGCATGCAAGAAAACATGTATAGTTACCGCTCCGACTGGAATGGCCAGTATGAGGAAAAAACTTATACTATTATGAGTAATAGTACAAAAATTGGAACGCTTACTACAGGATATCTTGGGCCCTATTTCTTTAATAATGAAGAACTTATATTTATCAAAACATTTAATAATCTATTTATGATTATCGGTATTATTTCCTTAGTTCTAGCATTTGGTCTTGGCATAATAATGTCTTTAAGAATAAGTGATCCGCTTAAGAAGATTGCCCATAAAGCGCTCTTATTATCTGAAGGAAAATATAAAGAGAAGTTAGATGATACTTCTAATACCAAAGAAATTGAAATGTTAATTAAAACAATTAATAAACTTTCCTCAGCGCTTGAAGGCAAGGAGAAGTTAAGAAAACAACTTACCCAAGATGTTGCTCACGAGCTTAGAACACCACTCACCTCTGTACAAGGTCATATGGAGGCCATGATTGATGGGATCTGGGAGATGGATACCAAAAGGCTTTCAAGCTGCTATGACGAGATAATCCGCATACAAAAACTTATTGGCAGTATTGAAAATCTATCAGGCATCGAAAACGACAATGTCCTACTTAATAAGCAAGAATTTGATATATCTGGGCTTATTTTAAGGCTCTTAGATAATTATGAGAAAGACCTTTTATCAAAAAACATTCATGTTTCATATCACCCCAAAAAAGTTTTAGTCTATGCTGATCAAGATAAAATGAGTCAAGTATTTAATAATCTTATTTCTAATGCTATTAAATACTCCAATGAAGGCGGAAAGATTGAAATTAATAGCGTAAGCCATCAAAAAACAGTTGAAATATATATTAAAGATACTGGTATAGGTATAAGCGAATCAGATCTACCGCTTATATTTGAACGCTTTTATCGTGTAGATAAGTCTAGAAATCATAAAACAGGCGGTATTGGAGTAGGTCTTACTATCACTAAGGCCATTATTGAAGCCCATGGCGGTACCATAACTGCTATCAGCCAAATAAACAAAGGCACTGTATTTAAAATAGCACTTCCTCAAAATGAGACACACTAATAATATTTTGGTCTAGCATTCTATCTACCGCTAGGCTTTTTTCTTGTCTAAAGTACTATAAAATCATATCTTTTATAGTATATTGACTTTCATTCATCTTATTTGTAAGATAAACATATAATTCCTATCTATTTAGTACGATAAGTCTAGGGAGGTTTTAATCATGATTTATTTAGATAATGCGGCAACCTCATTTAAAAAACCAGAGAGTGTTTATTTAGGGGTCGATCAAGCAATGAGACACTATAGTGGTAATCCTGGTCGTTCGGGTCATAAGCTGTCTCTAGCTGCAAGAGAGGCTATTGAAGAAACAAGAAGACTGATTCTAAAACTTATCTCTGCTAAAAAAACAGAAGAAATAATCTTTACCAAAAATGCCACAGAAAGTTTGAATTTAGCTATAAAAGGCGTTCTTCGTCCAGGCGATCATGTTATAACAAGTACCTTAGAGCATAATTCTGTTACCCGCCCACTCGAAGAACTAAAGTCTCACGGCATCCAGCTAACCAAAATTCCCTGCTCCGTCTCTTGCGGTGCTGATATTGAAGCTATCAAAAGCGCTATTAGGCCAAATACAAAGCTTATGGTATTTACTCATATTTCAAATGTCACAGGGACAATCAATCCGATCAAACAAATAGGTGAACTATGCCGCGAAAGAAATATTTTATTCTTGGTTGATGCTGCACAGTCTATAGGGGTTTATTCAATTAATGTACAGGAAATGTGTATTGATCTTCTTGCTTTTCCAGGACATAAAGGACTCCTCGGACCACAAGGCACCGGCGGACTCTATATGCGCAGTGGGATAGACGTTCTTCCCCTTATAGAAGGCGGTACAGGCATTCATTCTGAGTTACTTTTGCAGCCAAAAGAAAGCCCCTATTGTTATGAAAGCGGAACGCTAAATACAGCTGGTATCTATGGCTTAGGCAAAGGTATTCAATATATACTTGATAAAGGCGTAGAACGCATTCATTCAGAAGAGACATTCCTTGCCAACCGCCTACTAGAAGGACTAAGCCAAATAAATGAAGTTACACTATACGGCCCTGGTCCCTATGCACAGCGCAGCAGTGTTGTATCTATTACTATTGATGGAATAGATACTATGGACTGTGCCTTTATGTTAGATAATGTGTTTGATATAGCAGTTCGTGCAGGACTTCATTGTGCTCCAGATACACATACGCTTATAGGCACAGTAAATACGGGTGGAACACTCCGTATAAGTCCTAATCATTTTAATACCACTCAGGATATAGATGCCTGCATCCAGGCCATAAAAGCAATTGTCAAAGAGGGGAGATGGCAATAATGCACAACTTTAATAGGTATTCACGACAAATAGCATTTAGAGATATCGGACAGACAGGTCAAGAAAAATTATTATCTTCTACTATTGCCATTATAGGGATCGGTGCTTTGGGTACTGCACTTGCCAATCTTCTATGTCGTTCAGGTATAGGCCATATTAGACTCATTGACAGAGACTATGTAGAACTTTCTAATTTACAAAGACAGACTCTTTTTAACGAAGATGACGTAACAAATAATACCCCAAAGGCAATTGCAGCTGCAGAGCATCTTAAAAAAATCAATTCCTCTATAACGATCGAACCCATTGTAACTGATGTTAATGCCTGGAATATAGAGGAGCTTATTAAGGGATGCGACTTAGTTTTAGATGGCACTGATAATATGGGTATTCGCCTTATCATTAATGATGCCTGTGTAAAAAACCATATTCCTTGGATATATGGGGGTGCCATTACCACTACTGGTATGTCTATGAATATTTTGACCAGTGAAGATGCCCCTTGTTTCCTCTGCGCCTTTCCTGGAGCGGGTGCTCATGTTTCCCATGATACTTGCAGTACAGTAGGTGTGCTTGGCATGATTCCTAGTATTGTCGCTTCTTATCAGGCCGTAGAGGCACTAAAAATCCTTATTGGTTCAGAAGACATACGCCGCAGTTTACTCTATATGGATGTATGGAGTAACGATACAGGGCAGATTGATATTAAGAAAAACCTAGAATGCCCTGCCTGCGTTCATCGTGAATTTACCTTTCTTTCGCAGCCTCAAACGCCTTATACCACTACCTTATGCGGTCGAGATGCTATACAGGTTATTCCCTTTGGTAAGCGTAACATTAACTTTGAGAGTCTATCTAAAAAATTATCCCATGCAGGCAATGTAAAGTTTAACAAATTTATGCTTTCTTTTTCTGATAGTACTATAGAAATCAATCTTTTTTCAGATGGACGGGCAATCATCAAAAATGCCAAAGATGAAAATGCGGCGCGGTCCATCTATTCAGAGTATATAGGGTATTAACGCCATTTTTTAGAGCCAACCATTTCCCATGGTTGGCTCTAAGCATCTTCTGTCTTACCACCTTATTTCTGACTCAACATTTTCTTTCAAGGCTTCAATAAGCGCATCTACTGGCACGCCATGTTCGGCGCAGGCTTCTCCGATTTTTTCTAGCTGTATCTCTGTTTCATTGACATGGTTTAGCCCAAAACGATTAAGTACCTCAAGTGCATTTGGATAGTTTCTAATGACCTCACCAATTGTTATATCCTTTGAAATCTTCATACTACCTAACCTCCGTTTGTTATCATTCATTCGCTTTTTTAACCCTTCATTAGTTTTACCGTAATCTCTCGCATTATCCTCTTGATCGTTTAATTTAAGCAAAAATCTTCTTAGAACGCTGAAGTTTATCTTTAAGTGTAAAAAAGGATACAAAAAAGAGACTGTCTCAAATTAAACTTTAAAATTTGAATAACAGTCTCCTATTTTTAAGCTTTGAGTCATACTATATAAAACGAAGTGCTTCAACAGGGTCTAACTTGGCTGCTTGATAAGCCGGATAAAGGCTGGATATCAGACCAATTATAACAGATGTTCCTAGGGCAATAAGTAACAGGTCAAGTCTCCACGCTACTTGCATTTCGGCTCCTATAAATAAAGGGGATGCATAACGGGCTATAAACATACCCATAATAAAACCAATTACACCACCTATAAAGCTTATAATAGTTCCTTCCATAATAATCATTTGAGTGATATGCTTCCTTCTAAACCCTAGTGCACGGAAAATACCTATTTCACGGGTCCGTTCTCTTACAGAACTTAACATTGTAAGCCCTACTACAAACATGCCTACTAAAAGAACTAGTATAGATATGGCTGTACCAAAACGTACCAACCTTGTAAGCATTTCATCTTGTCTAAGGGTTTCTTGACGCAGACTCGTCACATTGGTATGAGGAAGTTCCTCTTTTATCTCAGTCAGCAAAGCTTCTTCTGATCCTAGAAAATAGTCAACCGCCATTTCAATAACAGTAATCTTATCTGGACGTTCTAATAAGCTTTGTGCTGCTGGAAGATTCATAAATAGCTGCTGATCTTGTATCGTACCACTTTCTAATAAAGTGGCATAAACCTCAAGCTCACTTCCAGCTATTGTTATTGTATCACCACTACTTACGCCTAGGCTTTTAGCTAACACAGAGCCTATTATAATCTCTTGATCTGAAAGATTAAGCTGTGTTATGTCTTCACGGGTTAAATCAATGGCTTCATAATCCATTTCTTTTTTCTCTGCATTATCTATGGCCTTATTTTCAAGTATTTCATTAGATGATGCCTCACCATCTAAGCGGTTCACCTCTGACATTGGTTCTGAAGTGTCTATACGCAGCCATGGTTTTACCGTAAATTCTTCTTGTAGGTTAGCTCCAACTACTGTAACCTTTTGTCCAGTTTCTAGCATCTCCATTCCAATTAGCTTAGGTGCTATAACTCTCACCATTTCCTTAGAAGGCAGACCATTAATTTTATCTAAATCTTCTGATGTTAACTCGTTAACATCATACATAATTTCTGGAAGCGTAATGCCTCCATAGGAAAAAGTTAACCCGCCCGAATCCGGCGTTATGACCACATTAACACCAAATTCAGTGACTTGTCTTGTCATTTCTGTTTTCATAGTCTCTACTACACCATAGACAGATACTATGGTCGCAATACCTATAATCAAACCCAAAAGAACAAAAAGCATTTTAGCCTTACGCCTTCTGAGGTTATTGAGCACAATATGATAAAGTTGCATGCTATCCCTCCATTATATTTATTTATGAGTATCCATTATTAAAGATTGATCCGGTAATAGCAGCCCATCCTTCATAGTAATAGTACGCCCCATGTAATGGGTATAATCAGGGTTATGTGTCACCATAAGAATGGTTAAGCCTTCTTCATTTAGCTTCTGAAAAAGCTCCATGATCTCATCTCCAGTCTTAGTATCAAGACTCCCTGTAGGCTCATCAGCGAGTATTAGAGGGGGTTCATTAACAATAGCCCTCGCGATAGCCACTCTTTCTTGCTCTCCTCCTGAGAGCTGATTTGGAAGCCTGTTCATCTTATTCCCTAAACCTACACGGGCAAGAACTTCTGCTGCCATATCACGTTTTTCTTTATTAGACTTTTTGGTCGTTGTTAATGGGAGCATAACATTTTCCCCCGCAGTCAGATAAGGAATAAGCTGAAACTGCTGAAAAACGAATCCAAGGTATTCACGCCTAAAATCCGCACGTTTCTCTTGTGTAAGCTTATAAATATCAATACCATCTATCTCTACAACCCCTGATGTAGGCGGTGTGAGGGCTCCTAATATAGAAAGCAGTGTGCTTTTACCAGAACCCGAATGCCCCATGACACTTACAGATTCACCTTTTTTGACATCTAAACTTACTGAGCGTATCGCCTGTACCGTATCTCCCATAGATTGATATGTTTTTGTTATCTCTTTAAGTGAAATCATTATTTCAGACATATTTTACCTCCATATTCGTAATACTTTCTCATAATAGGGCTATATAAAACGAAGTGCTTCAGCTGGATCCATGCGCGCAGCCTTTAGGGCTGGATAGGTACTTGCTAAGATTGCTACGCCTGCTGAGAGTAATATTGCAGGCAGAAGAAGCTCTGGACGCATCGGGATCTCTCCTTGAATTTGTGCCAGATAGGGCCCTGCATACTTAGCCAAAACACTTCCTAATATAAATCCAATGAAACCTCCAATAATGCTAATAATACCTGCTTCTAAAAATATAATTTGAACAATATGCATACGTCTAAAACCTATTGCTCTAAAAATCCCAATTTCTCTTGTTCTATCATTAATAGACGAGAGCATCGTAGTAAATACCATTAAAGCAGCAACTAGTAAAACGATGCCTGAAAGTGCATAACCAAAGGTAGAAAATTGCCCAATGGTTTCTTCTCTAAAAAGCGCTGCTTGTCTAAGTGGAATAACTCGGCCATTTGGCAAAGCCATTTCAAGACCAACTGCAATTTCCTCAATAGGACAATTGTTACAATATGCCGAGGTTTCAATCATAGACAATTCATTGGGTCTATTAAGTAAACTTTGAACAACGCCTAGGTTAGCATAAACCAGCCCATCCTCTTCACTGCCGAGTTCTTTTAGAATACCAAATACTTTAAAGGTTCTATCATTTACACTAATCTGATTACCTACTTGAGCATTAAGCACCCGCGCAGCAGAAGCACCCATAATAAGGCCATCCTCTGGTACATCTAGAAGTGCTAGATCACCTGGTGTATCACCCGGTGCAACACCATCTTGCATGTCTAAAGAAAACCATGGTTTTTGGGTAAATTCTTGTTTTGTCTCTATGCCTACAATCAGAGACTTTTGATCCCCTACCTGAGCTGCTCCTATAAGTTTAGGTGATACAATATTAATGTATTCACTTACAGAGGATGCATAAATCTTAGGTATATCATCTAATGTAAGAATCTGCACATCATAGGTTAAATCAGAAACCATGGCGCCATTATCCATCTCTATTCCTTCACTCCGTGGCAAAATCACGGCATTTGCGCCAAACTCATCTATTCTATCTCCGAGGTCTGTGTTCATAGCCTCTATAATACTTAGAAATGCAACAACGGTCGTAACGCCTATCACGAGACCTATCATTAAAAACAACATCTTCATTTTTCGCCGTTTCAGGTTGTTTAAAGCAATCTGAAAAATATTCATGAACTCACTCCTATCTATCCATACTAAGCCTTATTTATAGTTCAAACATTTGTCCACCAAAATATGCCAGTCTCATAACGAGCTCTCCATCTTTATAAATATGAACCTCACTATGACAACCAAAATTTTCTATTCTAGACTCAATATCTCCAGAGTCTGGATCATCCCCACTTTTTTCAAGATAATAATCTAAACCTGCCTGTGCAAGCGGCTCAAGCGTATTATTAGACTGACTATCTACAGGTTCTTCCGGGTAACTTTCCCAATCACTTTGGCTCGCTGCATTAAAACTATTATTAGGCGCAGATCCCTTGATGTTTCGTGATGGCAAAAACTTATTAACGACTATAACAGCCAATAAAACAATCAAACCACCTTGAATGTATTTAATATTTATCTTCACGACTAACCCTCCTTATTGTATTTAAAATCTAAGAACGAATTCTCCAATTTAATACTTCATCTAACTCAATACTGATCACATTATTTTCAACTATTGGGTTCATATTAACAGGTGGATATGCGCCGCATGCTTTTGCACCAGAGATAAACTCATGATCTTCGATGGTATAAGTCGTTCGGCATGTATCACAGATCAGTGTCTCACCACCCAGTGAAAACGTGCGTCCACGGCAAGGCTCACACATACTGCTTCCAACAAACAAACGTCCTGTTGGTGTAATATAAGCCATTAAAGGAACCAAAATCTGCTCATTGTTTTCTATCTCAAAAGAAACAATATTATTTTGATCCACTACATCCAGTGGGATCTTTATTTTGCCATCCTCAATATTGGGTTCGATTTTTGTCATGGCAATAACTTCTCCAACATAAGAGCGCTCTGCTGCCACAGGATCTCCGAAGTAATTGTTACTCTCTTTTTTACTAGGTCCAAACATAAAAAATAGAATGACAGCCACCAAGGTCACACCTAAAATACCCATTATTAAGGGCAATTTACTTTTTTGTGGTTGCGTGAACTGTTCTTTTTTATTAAGTATTTGTTTTGACATTGTTATACCTCCTAAGTCTTTATAACTTGATTATAGAGATGTTTTATGGAGGAACCATGGAGAAAATTATTTTCCTATCTCTATTTAAACTTTGTAGTAGGAAAAGCCTCTATAGGAATATATTAAAACCAAAAGGCAAAGGAGGGATTTCCTTGAAGCGTCAATTTAAAAACTTAGTATTTGAAGGCGGGGGTGTTTGGGGCATAGCTTATATTGGTATGTTGGATTATCTGTATCATCATGGTATTTTGGATAATATAACACGAGTAGCTGGTACTTCTGCTGGGGCTATATCGGCTTGTATCACAAGCTTTAATCTGCCCTTTAATGAAATGAAGACTATGGCTGATTCCCTAGACTATCAAAAGGTCCCTGGAAAAGGAGAACTTCTTGGACCTAAGATTATGCCAAGAGCCCTTAAGCGAAGCCTTAATAAACTTTTTGGAGATATCGATTGTGTTTATAGGCTTATTAAGCAATATGGATGGTATTCCTCAGATTACTTCTATAGGTGGGTCAAGCAGCAAATTGCTTCACAGTTTGATGCTGATAAAAAACTTCCACCTTATACATTCACAGATTTTAAGAATCCTTTTTTACATAAAGATAACCGCCATTTCCGTGACCTTTGTGTCATAGGAACAGATATATCAAACCATGTCACCCGTGTTTTTTGCTATGAAAACACGCCGCATATGGAGGTTGCTGAAGCTGTTAGAATCTCTATGTCAATCCCACTCTTCTTTGAAGCAATTGAAAGCCCCTCTATAGAAAGATCCTCTGATAGTCATTCTAACCTTTTCTCTGATGGAGGCGTTATGTACAGTTATCCAATCAATCTTTTTGACAAAGAAGATCCACCCGCTGTAACTTTAGGAGGGATGTTTAAAAGTGAGCTTCCTCCACAACCTATCAATAATCTTGTAGATTTTATCAGTAATGTTTTAGCCTGCAGCTCAAAAGTTCAAGAACAACTTTATCTTTCAAGTCCAGAAGATCTATCGCGAAGTATTCAGATAAATACTAAAGAAGTTTCTGCTGTTAATTTTAATATATTAACTGAGGATTTAACTTATAAATTCCTTTATTATCAGGGGTATAGTGCCGCACAGGAGTTCTTTGAGGGAACTATAGACCCAGATTTACCCCTATAAAAAATAAGAGGATCATACGCTTTAAGTATTACTCAAAAAGAAGTAGAATAGATGTAAATATACGTTATTTAAAAATATAAAGTTTGGTGGTAGATAGATATGTTTGAACCTATATATAAAACATTAATCACACAGATCGACGCTGGTAATGAGTGTTTATTACTTACAGACCTGCACTATAATAACACTAAAAGCGGAGTTATAGAAAACAAAATTCTTTTAACCAAAAAAATGCTAGATACACCCTCCCTAGCAATTGATAAAATGCTCTGCGATAAAGCGCGTCTTGCAATAGACACAGGCAAACTTCAGATCATTCCGCTTAAAGAAAACCACGCTATGCTTATTGAACCCTTTATACCAAATCCGCGCTTAATTATATTTGGCGGCGGACATATTGCGAAACCCCTGGTTGACTATGCAGCTCATGTAGGCTTTAATATTATAGTTGTAGATGATAGACTAGCATTTGCAAATACAACCCGTTTCCCAAATGCCAAGCAGGTTATTTGCGAGAGTTTTGAAGACTCCTTTAGTCAAATTGATTTTAGACCTTCTGATTTTATAGTCATTATAACCCGGGGGCATAGGTATGATGGTACTGTTCTGCGTGAAGTATTAAAGCATCATTTTCATTATGTTGGTATGATAGGATCTAAACGCAGAGTAAAAGGCATGATGGCCGAGTTACTGCACGAGGGCATCCCTCAAGATAAACTGGATGCCGTTCATTCTCCAATAGGCCTTGATATAGGCGCTATTACCCCAGATGAAATAGCTATTTCTATAGTAGCCGAGCTTATTAGCTTTAAAAATAAAAGTCTTGTTCTACCTGAGTTTGATAAAGAAACAGCTCAAAAAACATCTGAAGCATCAGATATCCCAAGAGCCCTTATAACCATCCTTTCCTCTAAAGGCTCTGTGCCTCGAAAAGCTGGTGCTAAAATGCTTGCCTACCTTGATGGCAGAAGCATTGGGAGTATAGGAGGAGGCTGCAGTGAATCAGAAATACTCACTAAGGCCAGAGCCGTTATGGGTAGTCAGAATTTTCTAATCGAACAAGTTGATATGACAAATGAAGTAGCCGAATCCGAAGGCATGGTATGTGGTGGCGTTATGCATGTTCTAATAGAAGGTTTTTGTGAATAAAGAAGCCGTGAATATTTAGCTATCTAAGCTTATAAATATTCACGGCTTCTTTATTCTTATTGTCAATCAAAGTCCTAATATATATCGGTTAAATAACTGAATACTGACTATGGGTCATGTTTTGACACGCCTGCGCACAGGTTAAACAGATATCCGCACATTTTTTGCAGTACTCATCTTTAAACATCGCACATTCTTCAGCACATTTATTGCAAATCTTTTCACATAACTCACATTGCTCTTTAGAAAAAAGTCCATTCATTGACATAATTGACACCGTCATCTGACAGACCATGGCACACTCAACCAATATACTTACACAGTCCTTTCTTGCATTAAGGTCAGGTTCACTTAAACATGCATTAAAACACTCATAGCATGTCTGTGCACATTTTGAACAAGCATCTATACATATTTGAAGCAAACCGGTCTTATCCATTACCATATCCATAAACATTCCTCCTAATAGTTCTCCCTATACATGTATTATTTCTTAGGAAATGTCTTTTATACCTGGCATTCATAGGTGATTCCTAAATAAATACTATAATTAGGTCCGCCTAATAACTTGACGGACCTAATCTATAAACTATAAGGCATTTAGAATGTATGCTCATTTTTATAAGAAGGTTAAACTAACATATTTATCCTCTAATGATTCTAATAATTTTATATACTTTTTTTGTACATTTTTCTTTTCCATTTCTTTTTCAAATGCATCGCATTCTTCATTAATTTTATCTAGAGTAACTTGTGGAAGTTCTCTTTCGGCAAAAGGATACACAAGGCTGTCTTCTTTATCAATATGTCTGTAAAGCAGATTTGCATACGCTACTGCATTGGCAATGACATCAATGAGTGCTTCATGATCTCCTTCTTTTACTTTAAGAAGTGCTTCTTCAAGGTCTTTCATGTGCAGTCTTCCCATATCATGTTCTACTAACATGCCATGCCTTACAAGCTTCTGGGCTGCTCCGCCCATTTCATCCATCATCCTATTAAAAAGCATTTTTTCTTCTTTGCCATGATGATGATCGTCTGCATAGTTCCTTACAAAGTCTATCATATCAGCAAAATCGTCGTAGTTTATGGGATTTCCTTGCAAGACTGAATAACTTGCCTTTCTAATGACGTTTAGCATTCTTTTAATATACTTATGTTCTTCTACCATAAGTGAAATACCATTCATATTTTTACCCCTTTCTAATAGACCTTAGTCCATCTGCACTACGTATAAAGGAATAACCTTGATCTATTGTCTTAACAAATCCTAAGATCCATGCATCTTGTAATAAATAGTAATGATTGATATCCCCACCTACAGCATCCCAGTACTCTTTATGAAGACATCTAGTAGTTTGCCACGTAAATTCTGCCTGCGTATCTGAAACTGTTTCATGTACTCTGTCACAAGGCATTCCTGCCAGCATAAAATCAAAAATAAGTGTAAACAAATCCTGCGGCTGATTAACTTCTGCTGGCACTACCTTTGCTGCCTTAATACCATTATTTTTATAGATCTCACTTATTTCTTCAATTTTAATATCGTATTTATTAATAAGTTCTGTAATAACAGCTGCTATACGATATTCTACACTTTGGATTCTTGACTGCAGCCAGCCATGAATATTGCCATGATCTATAACTTCTTCAAGTGGACTAAAATCCGGCTGGCCATATTTATTGTAAATATCTGCTTTGACTGCCTCAACGGGCACGTTTTTTGTTGCTGCAAACTTTATTATTTCTTCTAATAACTCTTCATGCCATAATACTTTATTATATAGCCAGTAATGTATTTTTCCTAAAAATGCGCTCATGTGGATTCTCCTTTCGACTATTGTACTGCTTTATTTAATGCTGCAAGAAGTTCATCTGGCTGCATACCATGTACCTGGCATGCTTCTTCTAGTGTTTCTGCCTGTGCAGAAGGACACCCTACACAGCCCATTCCAAAACTGCCAAGCACCTGTATTGTACTTGGATAATTTCTAACTACTTCACCAATTGTCATGTCTTTTGTAATTTTCATATTCTTAACCTCCGTTTATTTATTAGTTCTTATGCGTTTATTATAGCTATAGATTCTATAATTTTATGTACCCATAGGTACAAAAAATTATTAATAATCTTTTTGTCATTAGTTTTACCTTAATTTCTTTCATTATCCCCATAGTTTGTATTATATCTATCTAAAATTATACATAAACAATACCTATTATCATGAATACCTAAAATTAAAGATATGAAATCTATATTGACAAAATAAAAGGAATATGATAAATTAATTTTATAAAATATAATTTTGCACAATTAAAATTTGAAAGGAGCATTTTCTATGACTATTTATGATTTCTCAGCAAATTCTATCGGCGGTCAGCCTATTGATTTTGATAAATACAAAGGTAAAGTCATTATTATAGCAAATACTGCAAGCAAATGTGGCTTTACCCCACAATATGAAGATTTACAAAAACTCTATGAAGAATATAAAGACCAAGGTCTTGAAATATTAGGGTTTCCTTGTAATCAGTTTGAAGGCCAAGAACCAGGCGCCAACGAGGAAGTTCAAGCTTTTTGTTCACTTAACTATGGTGTTTCTTTTCAACTTTTTGAAAAGGTAGATGTTCGCGAAGAAAACGCCCATCCTTTATTTAAATATTTAACTCAAAATGCACCATTTAAAGGATTTGACTTAAATCATCCGATTGGTAAAATTCTTCAGAGCTTACTTCAAGAAAAACATCCTGAGTTCCTTATAGATGACTCTATTAAATGGAACTTCACAAAGTTTCTTATCGATCAGAATGGTAATATTGTAAAGAGATATGAGCCTACTACTTCCCCCTTAGATATGGAAGATGACATTAAAAAACTTCTTTCATAAAACAAAACCTCTTTTCCCCGCTAATTAGGGAAAAGAGGTTTTGTTTAGTTTATTAATTTCTTTATTCTTAAATACGCTCTGTATTATAATATTATCCTAAAAAGTAAATTTATCGTTATCTGCAAGCATAAATCCCCATGGTCTTACTTTAGGCTTATTTTCAACTATCGTCGCCAGTGCGCCCACTCATTTAATAAGCTTTGCCCCAGTATACCATTGTTTTTGCGGGTTTGCCACAGCAAATACAAGTATCTGCAATCTGCTCTTGTTCAAATGGCATACAGCGAGAGGTTGCTCCTGTTTCTTCTTTAACTTTTAGCTCGCAAGCTTCATCACCACACCACATTGCTTTTACAAATCCAGGGGTTTCTTCTACTGTTTTTGCAAATGCTTCCATAGTTGCAGCTGTATAGGTGTGTGCTTCTCTATGTGCTCTTGCTTTTTCTAGCATTTCTTTTTGCATATTTTCAAGTAACTTTGCCACTTCTTCTTCGATATTATCTAATGATACGATAGTCTTTTCTCCTGTATCACGTCTTGCAAGTACTGCTTGGTTCGCTTCAATGTCTTTTGGTCCTATTTCTAAACGAACAGGTACACCTTTCATTTCGTGCTCACTAAATTTCCATCCTGGAGATTTATCACTATCATCTACCTTTACTCTTGCAAGTTTTGATAGCTTTTCTTTTAGCCCATAGGCCTTATCTAGTACGCCTTCTTTATGCTGTGCCACAGGAATAATCATGACCTGAACCGGTGCAACTGCTGGTGGTACAACAAGTCCGCTGTTATCTCCGTGAACCATGATCATAGCCCCGATCAAACGGGTTGTCATGCCCCATGAGGTTTGATGCACATATTGTAATTGATTGTTTTTATCGGTATATTGGATGCCAAATGCTTTTGCAAAGCCATCTCCAAAGTTGTGGCTTGTGCCTGACTGCAGTGCTTTACCATCATGCATCAGACTTTCGATCGTATAAGTTGCTTTTGCCCCTGCAAACTTTTCTTTTTCTGTTTTTTGTCCTTTTACAACTGGAATAGCCAGGACATTTTCGCAAAACTCCGCATACACATTAAGCATACGTACTGTTTCTTCTTCTGCTTCCTCTGCTGTTGCATGTGCAGTATGCCCTTCTTGCCATAAAAATTCTAAAGTACGTAGAAATGGACGAGTTGTTTTTTCCCATCTTACTACCGAACACCACTGGTTATAGAGCTTAGGAAGGTCTCTATGAGATTGTATTTCTTTTGCATAATGATCACAGAATAATGTTTCTGATGTAGGTCTTACGCAAAGTCTTTCTGTAAGCTTTTCAGAACCCCCATGAGTCACCCATGCCACTTCTGGTGCAAAGCCCTCTACGTGGTCTTTTTCTCTTTGCAGTAAGCTCTCTGGTATAAACATCGGCATATAGACGTTCACATGCCCCGTTTCTTTAAAACGGCGGTCAAGTTCACTTTGAATAAGTTCCCAGATGGCATAGCCATAAGGTTTAATAATCATACATCCTCTAACACTTGCATAGTCTACAAGTTCTGCTTTTTTTACAACGTCCGTATACCACTGCGCAAAGTCCTGATCCATATCAGTTATCTCTGATACAAACTTTTGTTTTCCTGCCATAATATCCTCCTTGTTATTTCCCAACTTTTATAGTTTATTTTTAAGTATTCATCTTTAAAATTAATAAAACCCCTATGTAAAAATACATAGGGGCCAAATAATCGGCGGTACCACCCTGATTAATAAAGTAAGTTCTCTTATAGTTTACTCTATTCGCTTAGGTCTCTATAACGGGAGAACCCGCTGCGCTTATGAGTTTACGCAGTGCTCAGAGACTTGGACAATAAAGTTTGATTTTTAGAAGCCTTGCAGCCGGTGAGCTTCCTCTCTTTTAATCTTAAACCATTTACACTATTGATTTCTCTTCATTGCTTATAGCATTATTTTATTAATCTTATTATAGAATAATCAAATACTAACCTATTGTCAAGCTACCTAAGACAATAACAGCTATGAAAAATATAATTTATTTTTCATAGCTGTCTTTTATATCAAAACATATTTCTTTGGAAAATATATAATCAATGTTATTGTATAAAATCTTCTCGCATAGGCGTAAAAATATCTATCATTAATGAATCATTTTCTAAACATACAAGCCCATGAGGTACATCCTTGGTGGCATAAAAACAGTCCCCAGTTTTTAATACTTGTTTTTTGCCGTCCATATAGGCTTCAAAGCTCCCCTTAATAATATAGCCGCATTGACAGTGAGGATGTGTATGCACATCTCCAACCATCCCCTTTTGCCATTTAAGCTCAACTACCATAAGTTCATCTATATAACCCTTTATTTTACGTATAACGCCATTTTCTAAAGTTGTTGATGTCATTTCTTTATCTAAAACAAACATTTTCTAGTCCTTTCAATAAAGCACATACTATAGCTTTCAAAATTATATTAAGCCAAACCATGCTGGTATTGTCAAAGTAAGTGCTGGTATATAGGTTACTAATAGTAGTACTAAAATAGTTACTGCAAAGAAGGGTATTAACTTCCCTACAACCGTTTCTATATTAGTATTTGCAACCCTACAACCTGTAAACAATACAGTTCCAACTGGTGGTGTGATAGCACCAATACAAAGGTTAAATGTCATCATAAGACCAAAGTGTATTGGACTCATTCCAAAACTCTGTACTATCGGTAAGAAAATTGGTGTAAATATAAGTATTGCCGGTGTTGGATCCATGAAAGTACCAAGTATGAGTAGAAATACATTCATAATCATTAGAATAAGGTACTTATTCGTTGTAATCCCCAATAAAGCATCTGCAATAATCGTTGGAATTCCTGTATAGGCCATAACATAGGACATAATCGTAGAAATACCAATCATAAAAATAATAATAGATGTCATATTCGCAGCTTCTAATAAAATTCTTGGAACATCCTTTAGTTTTATACTTTTATAAATCATAGATAAAACGGCTGCATAGACAACTGCAATTGCTGATCCTTCAGTAGGTGTAAATACACCATTTAGAATACCGCCTATAACGATAAAAATTAAAAGCAAACTTGGTATAGCATCTAAAAAGACCTTTAATCCCTGCTTAAATGGAATTTTAGTTTTTCCTTTATAGCCAAGCCTTGTTGCCATAATACCTGCAACTACCATATTTCCAAGCCCCCAAAGAATTCCTGGAATATAGCCTGCCATAAATAATGCACTAATAGAAACTGTTCCAGCAACGGTGGAATATACAATCAAGGTATTACTTGGTGGAATCATCATTCCCGTAGGGGCAGATGCCACGTTTACTGCCGCATAATAGCTCTTATCATACCCTTCCTCTTCTTCAAGGGGCCCCATGATACCACCTATAGCAGCCGCCGCCGCTGCCCCTGAACCAGATATAGCACCAAAAAGCATGTTAGCAACTATATTAGTCTGTGCCATTGAGCCTGGTAATCTTCCAGCTAAAAGCTGGGCACAGTTTACAAGTCTTCTGGCGATACCGCCATTGTTCATAATAATACCCGCTAGTATAAAAAACGGTATTGCAAGGAGTGAAAAAGAATTCGTTCCTGCAAACATTTTTTGGCTTGACATTAAGACAGCCTTTCCTACTGGTAAAATAGCAAGCATTGCCATGGTAGAAGCAAAGCCTATACTGATACTAATTGGCGTACCAATAATTAAAAGTATAGTAATTAATACAAGCATAATGAGTCCGCACACTAGTGCAGCGTCCATATCTTCAACTCCAATCGTAATAAAGTGTATGTATTTTTAGTTTATGTTCACAATAAGTAATTAAGCAGTTTTTGATCTTCTGATTAAATCTGTAATATTACAAATTGTATAAGCTGTGGTAAGCACACCACTAATAGGCAGTGCTAAATATATAATCCCCATCTTTATAGGAAGTGCTGAGTCCATTTGCGGCATGGCAAGCTTTACAGCTTGAATACCTCCACCAACTAATACAGCTAACACAAATACTAAAACAACAAGTTCACTTATTAAACTAAGGATCATTTGTAATTTAGGTGAGCATTTACTATGAACAAATCCAATATTCATATGTTCTCTTCTGCCAAATATGTAAGCTGCATTAATAACCACCAACCATACAAACATATATCTCGCTAGCTGCTCTGTAAATGTACTTGGATTATTAAAAACATATCTTGTAATAACCTGCCAGGTAACGAGCAAAACCATTATTCCCATTACAGCTATGCTAAGACTTACTGCTATTTTATTTAAGTTTTTTCTAATAGTCTGCACTACCTTTTACCCTCCTATAGCTTTAAAGCTTTTATAAGTCTTAATGCTTATTTTACAGCTTGAACAGCATCATAAACCTTTTTGATTTTTTCATTGGCATTCGTTAACTCTTCATGTAGTGGAAGAACTGCTTGTCTGAATGATTCTGTATCAACACCTGTTGTAATTGTAACTTTTTTATCAGCTAAAGTAGCCATTAACTTCTCAACATCTTCATCCCAAAGTTTTGCAACTTTTTCTACAGCAATTGCCGCTTCTTCATTGAAAATAGCTTTTTCTTCGTCTGTCAGGCTCTCAAAAGTATCATGATTAATAATTAACCAGTCTGGAACAATAAGATGCTTTGTTTCAGACCAATATGGTGCAACTTCGTAGTGTTTTGAATTTACGTAAGTAATCTCATTATTTTCTGCGCCGTCTACAACCCCTGATTGAATCGCTGTATAAAGTTCACCCATCGCCATCGGTGTTGCATTACCACCTAAATAAGTCATCATTTTTACGTATGTATCACTTTCCATCGTTCTAATCTTTAAGCTTTTCATATCAGCAGCACTTTTAATAGGTGCTTTTACCGTATACATGCTTCTTACGCCTGCTGGAAGGTAAGTTGCAATATTAAATCCATACTGCTCTGTATCTTTCTTAACTTCTTCCATAACTGGTGATTCTAACATAAATTTAATAGCATGATCAATATCATTGAAAACAAAAGGAATATCAAATGTTTTAAAATAGTCTGAAACACTGCCTGGATGTGTATTATTTACAATAGACATCTCAATAGTTCCTGCTTGAACTTGCTCTAGCGTTTCTCTTTGGTTGCCTAACGTTTCATTTGGGAAAAGTTTAATCTCATACTTTCCGCCTGTTCTTTCTTTAAAGCTATCACTGAATTCTTGCATCACTCTATATTGAGGATGGGCTTCTGTTTGATTAAATGCCATTCTCCATGTCTGTGTTTTCACATTTTCAGGCTTTGCGGCTTCTGGTGCTGCTGCTTCAGTTTTTGCCACAGTTGCAGGTGCTGATGTTGATGACCCACATGCTGTAAAAGATCCCACAGTAACCACTGCCATTAATAATGCCCATAACTTTCTTTTCATTTTATTACCCCCTGGATATATTATTATACTTCTTCACGTTTTACTTAAACGTTTACGTAGTATTTATTTTATTATTTTAACATAAGTATCTAATTTGTCAATACAGATATATATTTTAATTATTTTTGCTACATATTTTACAATAAATAATAGTTTTATATCATTTTTAAAGTTTTATCCTTTATTTAAAAAACAGAAAACGTTAACTTTAATACACGTAAAAATAGTGCAACCAAACGCTGCACTATTTTATATACATATATCTAAATTGCTTTTCATTGTAATTAAAGAATTGATTAAAATCGTACTGCTATCAGGATACTCTCCTTTAACCACATAATCAAAAAGAACCTTCATAGCAATATATGCCTGCCTATTCGGTCTTTTGTGTATTATTGCATTAAGTATATTTTGTCTTAACAGTTCTATACTTTCTGGGAAACTATCATTTCCAACCAGCTTTAAACTATTTTGCATATTCAGGTCTATTGCTACCTTACACATTTGAACTGTATTCCTTGCACTGCATGAGTAGATTGCATAAATATCTTTTTCTCTAAGCAGTACTTCCTTAATGCTTAAATATACCTCTTCATCCTTTAGGTTGCTTACTTTAATAATTTCTATATTGGGTACATTGTCTCTCATATAGTTTTCAAAACCTTCTGCATTATAATACTGGTCCATCATTTCCATATCTCCAGTAAGCATAATCTTTTTGTTTTGACTCTTTTCTATAAAACTGGTGAGCAGCTCTGCCGCTAAGCTTCCAGCCATATGATCATAGGTTTTTACACAACATAACCTTTTATCTTTTAATAGATCTGCACCAATGAGTACCACTGGTATATTTTTATCATGGAATTTTTCAATAAAGTATTTTGATTGATTATGATTTACCCCTACTGTTAGTATCCCGTCTAATGCATCACCATGTTTTTCATAAACTTCTTTCAGCTTATTACCATTACTCCCAACTGAAAGGGGATAAGAAAACTCCAAAGTTTCGATATTAAATTCTGAAACTTCATCTAAAAATTTCCTTATACCTTGCCATAAACATAAATAGTAGTATCTATTTTCATTGGTAGGCTCTGGTATTATAATTGCAAATTTTACGGTCTTTCTTTTCAGAGATGCAGCTACATAATTTGTTCTGTATCCCATTTCGCCGGCAACTCTTTTAATTTCTTCTCTAATCTTCTCACTTACACCCTCTTTGTTATGCAGAGCTCTGTGTATAGTCGTCATACTAACATTCATAGCCTTAGATATATCCTTTAATGTTGCCTTATTAGTACTCATGCCTTCCACCAACTTTCGTCTAATGCGGATTAAACGTTAACGTTAATATTTTTATCATATAATATTTACCCTAAAACGTCAATCTATTGAGCTTATATTTCTATTTCTATTTCTAGTATTTGACATTAAATTAAAAATCGACTATAATTTTTCATAGTAACTTAATATTTTTTTGCTAGGGGAGCTTTAAGCTGAGAGTGCATAGTACGAACGTACATTAGTACAAACGTACATATATGCAGACCCTCATAACTTGTTTACAGATAATGCTGCTACAAGGAAGCGAATGTGCTATAATTATTTATTGCCTACACATTCGTATGGCATTTTTTTATTGCCATTTTTACGCCCCTAGTAAACCTAAACAAAATTGTGAAAGGGGTTTTTTTAATGCAAGGAATTTTTGGCAAATTATTAGAAGTCAGTCCCATAGTGTGGGCAATTATTGGCATCATCGTTATACTGTCTATTATTGGTCTTATTATCACATCAAAAAAAGATCAGAAAAGTCCTTCTGTTCTAACGACTAAAAAACTTGTTTATGGCGGAATGTGCATTGCTATTGCTTTTATATTATCTTATATAAGGCTCTATAAAATGCCGCAAGGAGGATCTATTACACTTGCTAGTATGTTCCCAATCATTTTGTATTCTATGGTATTTGGGCCTATTGCTGGTATTATAACTGGCGTTGCCTACGGACTTTTACAACTGATTCAAGATGCATGGGTTCTTAACTGGGCTCAGTTATTTTTAGATTATCCTTTAGCTTTTGGGTTTTTAGGAATTGCAGGCCTTGCTCCAAACTTCTTAACAAACTTAAAAATCCGTACCTATTTCGCTGTATCTATTGCAGTACTTGGCCGAGGTCTCATGCACTTTTTATCAGGCGCAGTTTTCTTTGCAGACTATGCACCAGAAGGGCAAAGTCCTATCCTATATTCTTTAGCTTATAACGCATCTTATATTATCCCTGAGCTTATTATTACTTTAATTTTATCTACTGTATTAATCACAACACCTATTTATATGACATTAAAAAAACATTCTATATAAATAATATATTTTTAGAGGTTGGCGTGAAACTTTTTCACGTCAACCTCTTTTTATTATATGTTCTCTTTGGACGCAAAATATGGTATAATTTGTATTAAATAGATATTTTTTATTAATAATATCTACTTGTTTTTATAAAATATTTATTAAGATATCCTTTTTATATCTTAATATTCAAATTATAAGAATTACATGAATCTATACATACAATCGTTTTATCTGGAAGGAGGACAGCCTATGAAGATCGGATACAAGACTTTTATAATCGCCGCTGTGAGTACCCTTTTAGTGGTACTTCTGACTTATTTCGTCTTTCATATTTCATATTTTGGTTATATCAATACAAATCAAGAGCAGCAAATAAAAAGAAGCTTTGAAGTTATAGACCATATGCTCTATAACGAAAGAGATATCCTCAGAAGCACACTTATTGATTGGGCCTATTGGGATGATACTTATGATTTTATAAATACCAATAATACACAATATATTGACTCAAATTTAGATCATAGTACATTAGAAGCCCTAAAATTAAGAATGATGATTTTCTTAAATACTAAAGGTGACATTGTTCATAATATTAACCTAAATCTGCAAAGCGATGTCGTTCATAGTATAACTAATAAGCTTCTATACCAAGAAAAAAGTCTGCAAAAAATCCAATCAAATACAGATATACATAGTACTAAACTTGGAATACTTCTAGTTAAAGATCAAACATTCTTGGTAGGTATATCTCCTATAACTGATTCTAGTCGCCAGGCTCTCACAAATGGTTATCTTATAATGGTTCGTGAGATTGATGAAAAACTATTAGGTTATATACGCAATGTAACGGGTGTTTCTTTGAAATTCGAATCCTATAATACTACGAGCTTTAAAAATCATGAAAAATTAAATACGCTTCTTCCTACTCTAGATGATCACCGCTCTAAAACTTTTTTAGAAGCAACACGTATTATAACTGACCTCAATGGTGAGAGTAATATATTGCTTACTGTCAAAAAAGAACATAAGAATTACGAAAATATTTATTATTACTTTAAACTATTTATCAGTGGCTTCTTATTTATTGTTCTGCTTGTTGGGATAATAAATATATTCATTATACATAAATATATTTTAAAAAGGCTTTTAAAGATTAATGATTTCCTAAATACTGTAGCAAAGACGAAGGATACCTCTTTAGTCTTATCTATGTCTGGAAATGATGAGTTTTATGAGCTTGCTGATTCTACTAATAAAATGCTTGCACAATTAGATACCGCTTATAAAAGTATTCAGCAAATGAACGAAAGATTTAGAATTATTATGGAAGCTACTAATGATGGTTATTTAGACTACTTTATCCATAAAAATGAAATCTATATGAGCCAAGAATGGAAACTTCTATTTGGATACGATGGCAGTAATCCTCATGAACTTTTTAGAATTTATGCCTCTAAAATTCATCCTGAATGCTATCCACGGGTAGATGATAGTTATCTCTCAGTTATTTCTGGGGTTTGTGATTACTTTAATTGTGAGTATAGAATTATGACTCATTCTGGACAAGTTATATGGGTATTACAAAGAGGTAAGGTTGTAGAAAAAGATGAACAAGGTCTGCCAATAAGATTGGTCAGCACCTTAACTAATATAACAGATCGCAAAACTCATGAAGAAGAAGTTTTGTTTTTGAGCTATTCAGATAAGCTTACTGGACTCAAAAACAGGGCTTATATGGAAGAACAATTCGAAGCCTTAGATCTTAATAAGACTACCCACTATTTCATTATCATGGGTGACCTAAATGGCTTAAAATTAACTAATGATGCTTTAGGACATAAAGAAGGCGATAGACTTCTTGGCATTGTAAGTAAAGTTCTTCTTGAAGTTTGTTCAAGGGATGATATTGTTTCTAGATGGGGAGGAGACGAGTTTGTTATACTCGTTAAAGATAATGATAAAAAGTATACTTCCAATCTCATTTCTAAAATACGAGAAGCCTGTGAAAATATTTCAGACTTTCATTTTAAAATAAGTATGGCCCTAGGCTACGCCGAAAAAAGTTCTGAAAATAGTGATACAGAGGCTGTAATGAACTTAGCAGAAAAAAGGATGTATCGTAATAAACTCATGGAAAATAAAAGTGCAAGAAGTGCTACTATCAACTCTCTTTCAAGAACCCTTCATGAAAAACACAGTGAAACAGAAGAACATACCATGCGTATAAGAAATCTAAGTCTGCAATTAGGTAAGCGGCTTCAGCTTTCTCAAGATAAATTAGATGAACTGGAACTTTTGGCTTTACTGCATGATATAGGTAAAATTGGCATTCCAGATCATATCTTACTTAAGCCTTCTAAACTGACTGATGAAGAATGGTACATTATGAAAACACATACAGAGATAGGTTATAGAATCGCGCAATCTACTCCAGAACTTTCTCATATTGCTAGTGGTATACTTGCTCATCATGAGAGATTTGACGGCACGGGATATCCTAATGGTTTAAAAGGTCAGGAGATACCTGTATCCGCTAGAATTATTAATGTGGTAGATGCTTTTGATGTCATGACACATCAAAGAGCATATAAGCAAGCATTTAACAAGGATTATGCAATAAAGGAAATACTTAAATGCTCTGGAACACAATTTGATCCACTTATTGCTAGTGAATTTATAAGTATGTTAAAAGCAAACACTTCCAATGCCAGGTAAGCTAAATAATAGAGATCAACCATTTAAGGTTGGTCTCTATTTACTTTGATAAGGATAAAGTATTTTTCCAATAGTAAAAAGGCGCCGGGAGTAGCGGCGCCTTTTTTGGAGTATCTATGTGATTATACGTAGAAGAGTAGGTCTACGTATGTTGGAAATGGCCAGTCAGCTGCAGATACAATTGTTTCTAATTCATCTGCTACACCACGAAGTGTCTGCATTGCTTCAAATACATATTCTCTAAAGAATTTAGCAAGTTCACGAACTTCTTCATAGTTTTTAGTTTCAAGTAATATATTATCAAGTTCATCAATCTTACTCATAAGTGACTCTGTAAGATTTGACAATTTTGTTGCATAAGCAATTTCTTTTTCTAAGCTAATATTAAGAGCAAGTTCTTGTTTAACTTTAAGTGTTTTAAATACTTCTTTGTTGTATTTAAGAACTGCTGGTAAAATCTCTTTTTTAGCCATTTCAAGCATGGTTAACGCTTCAATGTTGATAGTTTTAGCATAACCTTCTAACATAATTTCACAACGTGAAATAACTTCTGTCTTTGAGAAAATACCATATTTTTCAAATAATGCAATGCTCTTTTCTGATGCAAATGTTGGGATTGCATCTACAGATGATCTTAGGTTTGGAAGTCCACGTTTTGCAGCTTCTTCTACCCATGCATCGCTGTAGTTGTTACCATTAAAGATAACTTTTTTATGACTTGCAACTGTTTCTTTAACAATAGCAGCAACTTCTTTTCCAAAGTCTTGTGCATTTTCGAGTCTGCTTGCAAATTCATCAAGAACCTCTGCAACAGCTGTATTAAGTACAATATTTGCGCCTGAAATAGATGCAGATGATCCAAGCATTCTAAATTCAAATTTATTGCCTGTAAATGCAAATGGTGATGTTCTGTTACGATCTGTTGCATCTTTTGGTAATTTTGGAAGTGCTGCAACACCAGTTTCTAAAAATGCTTTAACACTAGGTTGTGCTTCTTCGCCTTTTTCAATAGCTTCTAAAATAGCTGTAAGCTCATCGCCAAGGAACATAGAAATAATCGCCGGTGGTGCTTCATTAGCCCCAAGTCTATGATCATTTCCTGCACTTGCAGCAGCAACTCTAAGAAGTTCTGCATACTTATCTACAGCTTTAATAACTGCACTTAAGAATAATAAGAATTGTGTGTTATCTTTTGGTGATTTGCCTGGCTCTAGAAGATTTTCACCAGCATTTGTTGAAATTGACCAGTTATTATGTTTACCTGATCCATTTACCCCTGCAAATGGTTTTTCATGAAGCAAGCATACAAGACCATGTTTGTCTGCTACCTTTTTCATAAGTTCCATTGTAAGTTGGTTATGATCAGTTGCGATGTTTGTTGTACTAAAGATTGGTGCAAGCTCATGTTGTGCTGGCGCAACTTCATTATGTTTTGTTTTAGCTAAGATCCCAAGTTTCCAAAGTTCTTCATCTAATTCTTTCATGTAATCAGAAACTCTTTGTCTTAGGTTCCCAAAGTAATGATCCTCAAGTTCCTGTCCTTTAGCTGGTTTTGCACCAAACAATGTTCTGCCTGTTAAAATAAGGTCTTTACGTTCTTTGTACATTGCTTTATCTACTAAGAAATATTCTTGTTCTGGTCCTACTGTTGTATTTACCCTAGTTACTGTTTTACCAAACAATTTCAAGATTCTTATAGCTTGAACATTAATAGCTTCCATTGAACGAAGAAGTGGTGTTTTTTTGTCTAATACTTCGCCACCGTATGAGCAGAAAGCTGTTGGAATATATAATGTACCATCTTTAACAAATGCATAAGATGTTGGATCCCAAGTTGTATAGCCTCTTGCTTCAAAAGTTGCACGAAGACCACCTGATGGGAATGATGATGCATCTGGCTCTCCTTTAATAAGTTCTTTACCTGAGAATTCCATAACAACTTTTCCATCTGCTGCTGGTGCGATAAACGCATCATGTTTTTCTGCTGTAATACCTGTCATTGGTTGGAACCAATGGGTATAATGTGTTGCGCCTTTTTCAATAGCCCAATCTTTCATAGCGCTTGCAACTACTTCTGCTACCTCTGGTGCAAGGCCATTTCCTTCTGCCATTGTCTTTTTAAGAGACTTGAAAATACTTTTAGGTAATCTTGCTTGCATTACTGTTTCATTAAATACGTTACATCCAAAAATTTCTTTTACTTCTGTCATTGCTAAATCCTCCTTATTTTACTCTTTTATTTTTATTTTTTTTTTGTTGTCTACTATGGTTCTAATCTATGAACATCTCTTGGGAACATACTTGCCTGCCTAATATTTTGAAGATTGAGAAGCTTCATGACGAGTCTTTCAAGGCCTATGCCAAGCCCGCCATGGGGTGGCATCCCATACTTATGAATATTTAAGTAATGCGTAAATTCTTCTGGGTGCATACCCATTTCCTTCATTTTGGCAACTTGTTCAGTATAATCGTGAATACGCTGCCCGCCTGTTGTAATCTCAAGCCCCCTAAATAATAAGTCAAAGCTTAGAGCAAATCTATCATCTTCCTTATCATTCATTGCATAAAATGGACGTTTTGATGCAGGAAAGTGTGTAATAAATACAAACTCACTGCCCCAGTTTTCTTTTGCATACTCACAAAGCAGCACTTCGTCCTCTGGTTCTAAGTCATATTTATTTTTTCCGCCCTTACCCTTCATAAGCTCTATGGCTTCTACAAAAGTAACTGATGGTATGGTATCTATTACAGGAAGAGTAACCCCTAAAACTTGAAGCTCTTCTTTGTAATTTTCATTAAGATAATTCATAACATGTTTAAGCATAGCTGTTTCCATTGTCATTATATCATACATACTATCTATAAATCCCATTTCAAAGTCAAGTCCAATATATTCATTAAGATGCCTTGATGTATTGTGCTTTTCAGCTCTATATACAGGTGCTATTTCAAATACTCTATCAAAAAAAGCAACTGAAGTTTGTTTATAGAATTGAGGACTTTGTGCAAGATAGGCTTCTTGGTCGAAATAGTCAAGCTTAAAGATATTGGCTCCACCTTCTGCGCCATGTGCCACTATTTTAGGAGTGAAAACTTGCGTAAAACCTTCCTTTAGCATAAATTCTCTAAATCCAGAAACAACGCCTTCTTGAATTTTGAAAATAGTTTTTTCATAAGGGTTTCTAAGTGCAACTGAACGATTATCTAAATTCGCTTCAAGTCCACATCCTATTTTCTTATGTGCAACATTAAGAGGATAATCCCCACTTGGTCTGCTTAATATCTCAAAATCTGTAAGCTGAAGTTCAAAACCTAGGTTTGCCCTTTCGTCTTCTTTAATATGCCCTTGTACTCTAATATAGCATCCTTCTCTTAAATCATCTATAGTCTTTTTACATTTATCTTTTTCATAAATAGCCTGAACAAGATATTTAGCCGTTCTAAGAATAATAAAAGAAAATTCACTCATTGTTCTAATCTTGTGTACACATGCTTCTATAGTTACTGTACTGTCTATATTTTGTTTGATATACTCTATATCCAGTGTTTTTTTAATTGATACGCCATCCATCTTTAACAAAAAAAACGCCTCCTTTCTAGCTTACTTAAGTTTATTAAGTTTTTCTTCAAGTATTTCTTTAATCTTCTTCGGATTAGCTCTGCCTGCAAGTCTCTTACTGCATTGCCCCATCAGAAAAGCAAATAATTTTTCTTTACCGGCAAGATAGCCTTCTACTTCTTTAGTAAATTCACCAACTACTGCATTTACTACTTCTTCTATTTCATCTGTACTATCATTCATAAGAAAGCCTTCATCTTTAGCAATCTGCTGTGGTGATTTTTGTCCTTCTAACATGATCTTTAAGATAGCTTTAGCATTGTTTTTATTAACAATTTCTTCTTCGCCCATTTTTACAAGTTCTGCAAACTCTTCGGCTTTAAAAGGAATGTTTTTACTATCAAGTTCTCCTTCATTAACATATCTTAAGAGTTCTACCACTATAAAGTTTGCTACTGCTTTATAATTTGGATAATGACTAATCGCTTCATTATACAAATCGGATATTTCTTTAGTGGCCACAAGGATCTTTGCATCCGCTCTATTTAAACCATATTCTTTGACATAAAGCATAAAACGCTCATCAATAAGCATAGGAAGTTCTTTTCTTATTGTTTCTATATCTTCATCTGTAATACTTACAGGGGTAACATCTGGCTCTTTAAAATAGCGATAGTCATGAGCATCCTCTTTAGAACGCATAGAAGTCGTTATACCTCTATTATCATTAAATCTTCTTGTCTCTTGAATAATCTCTTCTCCAGCGTTAAGCATTTTTGTTTGTCTTTCTATTTCATACTCGATCGCTCTTACAATAGACTTAAGGGAGTTAAGATTTTTGATTTCTACCTTTGTACCAAGCTTTGCAGCTTCCGGCGTTTTAAGAGAGATATTAACATCAGCTCTTAATGAACCTTCTTCCATTCGGCATAGGCTGACTCCTGCATACTGCAAAAGGCCTGCAACTTTCTCCACATAAGCTTTTGCTTCTTCACTTGATCCTATATCCGGCTCAGAAACAATCTCTATAAGTGGAACCCCACACCTATTATAATCTGCAAGACTTGTATTATCGATATCATCATGTACAAGCTTGCCCGCATCTTCTTCTATATGAATACGATGCACACGAATATATTTTTCTTCTTCATCTACATCTATTTTTACCTTCCCATCTATACATAAAGGTAAATCAAACTGTGAAATTTGATAAGCCTTAGGAAGATCAGGATAAAAATAGTTCTTTCTATCTATCTTTGAGAATCTGTTAATGTCACAGTTAAGTGCAAGGCCGCCTCGTATCGCATAGTTTACTACTTGCTTATTAAGTACGGGCAGTGTACCTGGAAGCCCAGTACATACTGGACAACATCTTGTGTTTTGTTCTCCCCCAAAATCTACCTCACAGCTACAAAAGATTTTTGTATTTGTAAGAAGCTGGGCATGTATTTCAAGTCCTATTACGGGAATGTATTTTGCCATTTCTATCACCTACCTCTTCTTTTATAGTTTAGGATTTTTAATTGTAAAGTTACTCTCAAATGCATCTGCTATTTGGAGTACTGTTGCATCATCGAAGGCTCTGCCTACTACAGACATACCTATTGGCATACCTATTTCGTCATAACCACAAGTTGTTGATATCGCTGGAAGTCCTGCAATGTTAACCGTTACAGTACAAATATCCGCTAAATACATCTTAACTGGGTCCCCTTCAATTTCTCCTATTTTAAAAGCTGTTGTAGGTGCTGTTGGTGTGATCATTGCATCACACTTTTCAAATATATTTTTGTATTCTGTTTTTATTTTCTGTTGTATATAAAGTGCCTTTTTATAATAGGCATCATAGTACCCACTAGATAGTGCATAAGTTCCAAGAAGAATTCTTCTTTTTACTTCTTCTCCAAACCCTTCTTTACGAGTACGGGTGATACGCTCTTCGTAAGTCTTAGCATCTTCTGCACAATAGCCAAATTTTATACCGTCATATCTGGCAAGGTTTGAGCTTGCTTCTGCTGAAGCTATAAGGTAGTATGCTGCTATCGCATACTTTAAGCTTGGCATGGAAACTTCTATAATATCCGCTCCCATTTTCTCATATTCTGATACAGCTTTAAGCACATTATCCTTAACGGTTTGATCTATGCCTTCTCCAAAAAACTCTTTGGGTATTGCCAGTTTTAAGCCTTTGATATCTTTGCCTAATTTACTGCTAAAGTTTATCTTTTGTTTTGATGAAGTACCATCTGAAGGATCTTGCCCTGATATTGTATTTAATACTGCTGCACAGTCTTTTGCACTATGAGCTAGAGGCCCTATTTGATCAAAAGAACTTGCAAAAGCCACAAGTCCAAATCTTGATACTGCCCCATAAGTTGGTTTCATCCCTGTGATACCGCAAAAAGCAGCCGGTTGTCTGATTGAACCTCCCGTATCTGACCCTAAAGATGCAGCTGCAAGTCTAGCTGCTACAGATGCGGCACTACCGCCTGAAGAACCGCCAGGTACTCTGGTTGTATCATATGGATTTTTTGTTCTTTTATAATAGGATGTCTGAGTAGAACCACCCATTGCAAACTCATCCATACTTACTTTCCCTAGTATAACCACATCTTCTGCTAATAATTTATTAACTGCCGTTGAATTATATGGGGGGATAAAATTCTCCAACATTTTAGAGCCACAAGTTGTACGTATACCCTCTACACACATATTATCTTTGATACTGATTGGTATACCTGTAAGAGGCATAGCTTCCCCTCTTGCAATCCTATTATCTGCGCATTCGGCACCTTTTAGTGCTTCTTCTTCACATACTGTAATATAACTGTCTACTTTATTATCTATTTGATTAATTCTATTAAGGTAATATTTTGTCAACTCCACGGATGATATTTCTTTTTGATCCAGCAGCTGTCTAAGCTCAAGAATACTCTTATCACATAGCTCCATAATTTCCTCCTAATTAACTACTCCATAATCTTTGGTACAACAAAAAAACCATCTTTTTTATGAGAGGCATTTTGAAGTATTTTTTCTCTGTCAAAAGAATCTCTTGACTTATCTTCTCTTAGATTCTCTGGGCTCACTCCTTCACCCTTTAAATCTTCATCCTCACCCATAGCTACATCATTCATGGTGTCCATTAAATCAACAATGGCACTCATTTCAGATACAAGTCTCTCCTTATCTGCATCATCAACCTGAAGCTTAGAGAGCTTTGCTAAATAAGTAATTAAATCAGTATCTAACATTCCTATCACCTACCTAATAGATTACTCCGATTTTTACTGCCCATCATAGGTTACTCCAATTCCCTATGATTTATTATACTAAACTGCTAAAAAATAAAAAACGCCACTTATCATAACATGAATTATGTTAATAAGTTAGCGCCATTGCTAAATTTTATTCTCTTTGTGACTCATTATACATTGTCAGATTTAAAATTTCAAGAGTTATTTTTTTAAGTGCCTTTTATTTTTTTAAATGAGGCTTCCCTATTTCCCATAATGCCTACTTTTTCAGCATATTCCCTCTTAAACATAACTTAATTTGCAATTAATTCCTCTTCAATAATCTTTTTATTGCTAAAAATTATAATTTACTCCTATTATATTATATTATTTTATAATAAGTACCAAAAATGACGCTTCTATTGAGATTTCCTGCAAAATCCATTGACTTTTTTCTATATAAATGCTATAAAATAATCATATACAAGAACAAAGGCGTTCTTTGGGTAAACCATACCCAAAGTGCGCCTTTTTTTGGTTATTTGGAGTGTCTGGAGTATCTTATAACAAAATTTTTTTAAGGAGAAATGCACTATGCTAAAAAAAGAAGGGCAAATCAGAATTCCTTCAGGATGTGCGATTTCGGGCTTTATCAATCGAAATGGCACGCGCATCGCTGGAGACAAAATAGTAAAATCCATCTCTTACATGCATGATCGTTCAAATGGTTTAGGTGGTGGTTTTGCAGGTTACGGAATTTATCCCGAATATAAAGATTTATATGCTTTTCACGTTTTTTATGAAGGCAGCACTGCAAGAGAAGAAACCGAAAGATTTTTAGAGGAACACTTTGATATCGTTAATCTCAGTCGCATACCTACTAGGAAACATAAGAATATTACCAATGAACCTTTAATCTGGAGATATTTTCTTGAGCCTATTTCTACAAAGCTCATAGCCTCTCAGCTTGAGGAAAAAGAATTTGTAGCACAGTCAGTTATCAATATTAATATCAAAATTGATGGTGCTTATGTCTTTTCTAGCGGTAAAAATATGGGTGTTTTTAAAGCGGTTGGTTTTCCAGAAGATGTTGGGGAGTTTTATAGACTCGAAGATTATTCAGGTTATGCTTGGACAGCCCATGGCAGATATCCTACTAACACACCAGGCTGGTGGGGCGGTGCTCACCCATTTGCACTTCTTGATTATACAATTGTACATAATGGAGAAATATCATCTTACGATGCTAACAGACGTTTTGTTGAGATGTTTGGTTATAAATGTACACTACTTACTGATACAGAAGTTATCACTTACATTATTGATTTATTAAACCGAAAACATAAATTAAGCATGGAAGATATTGCTAAAATTATTGCGGCACCTTTCTGGAGCAAAATAGATACACTTCCTGCAAAAGAAAAAGAAAAACTAACCCTCTTCCGCAATATGTTCTCAAGTCTTTTGATTACAGGTCCATTTTCTATCATTTTAGGCTTTGAAGGAGGTATTATGGCGCTTAATGACCGCCTTAAACTTCGTTCAATGGTGGCTGCTGAAAAAGATGATATGGTGTATATCGCTAGTGAAGAATGTGCAATCCGTGCAATCTGTCCTGAAGTTGACAGAATCTGGTCTCCAAAAGGCGGAGAACCTATTATCGTAACTTTAAATAACGGAGGTGGAGCGCATGGCAATTAATTATTTTTATCCTGACTATGAAATTGTTCGAAACGAGAAAAAATGTATCAAGTGTAAAGCCTGTCAAAGACAATGTGCAAATGAAGTACATGCTTATGATGAAGAATTAGACTGTATGAGTGCCGATGATGCGAGCTGCGTTGATTGTCAAAGATGTGTAAGTCTATGTCCAACAAGAGCTCTTAAAATAGTTGAAACAGATAATACCTTTAAGAAAAATGCAAACTGGTCTCAATCACTTATAACAGAAGCATACAGACAAGCTGGCAGCGGCGGTGTACTTCTATCGAGTATGGGTAACCCTCAACCTTATCCTGTGTATTGGGATAAAATGCTTATCAATGCCAGTCAGGTAACTAATCCTTCGATTGACCCTCTTCGAGAGCCAATGGAAACACAAACTTTTTTAGGTAAAAATCCTAAGACGATTGAATTCGATAAAGAAGGCAATATTATTTCAGAAACTTATCCTAACTTAAAACTTAATATTCCAGTGATGTTCTCTGCTATGTCTTATGGTTCTATCAGCAAAAATGCCCATGAGAGTTTAGCACGGGCAGCTTCAAAACTGGGTATCTATTATAACACTGGCGAAGGCGGTCTTCATGAAGACTTTTATCAATATGGCGCAAATACTATCGTGCAAGTAGCATCTGGTCGTTTTGGCGTACATAAAAAATACTTAGAAGCGGGTGCTGCTATAGAAATCAAAATGGGCCAAGGGGCAAAACCTGGTATTGGCGGCCATCTCCCGGGTACAAAAGTTGGAGAAGATGTCTCTAAAACGAGAATGATTCCAAGAGGAACAGATGCTATTTCCCCTGCACCTCATCATGATATCTATTCTATTGAAGACTTAAGACAGCTTATTTATTCACTTAAAGAAGCAACTGATTATAAAAAACCTGTTATCGTTAAAATAGCTGCTGTGCATAATGTAGCTGCCATTGCATCTGGTATTGCCCGTTCTGGTGCAGATATTATTGCAATTGACGGTTATAGGGGCGGTACTGGTGCTGCACCTACAAGAATCCGGGACAATGTAGGGATTCCTATTGAACTTGCCCTAGCTTCAGTAGACCAAAGACTTCGTGATGAAGGGATACGTAATGATGTTTCTGTCGTTGTTGGGGGCAGTGTCCGCAATGCGGCTGATATTGTTAAAGCCATTGCACTTGGTGCAGACGCTGTGTACATTGGGACAGCTGCACTTTTAGCACTTGGCTGCCACTTATGCAGAAGCTGTCATGGCGCTAAATGTAACTGGGGTATCGCAACCCAGCGCCCAGATCTTGTAAAGCGTTTAAATCCAGAGATTGGATACAAACGTCTCGTTAACCTTGTTCATGCTTGGGACCATGAAGTAAAAGAAATGATGGGTGGTATGGGTATTAACTCTATCGAATCTCTTCGTGGTAATCGTTTAATGCTTCGAGGCATTGGACTTTCAGAAAAAGAATTAGAAATCTTAGGCATTTCTCATGCTGGTGAATAAGGGGGGCAAAATAATGAAAAAAGTATATGTAAATGAAGACTGGTGCCTTGGCTGTCACCTTTGTGAATATCACTGCAGTTTTGCAAACAGCGGTAAGCCTGATATGGTTAAAGCTTTTAATGGGACTACAAAAACTACCCCTCGTATTGTGATAGAAGAAGGCGGCGATATTAACTTCGCCGTTCAGTGCAGACATTGTGATGAACCACTTTGTGTAAAAGGCTGTATTGCTGGTGCATTAACTATTACAGAGGGTGTCATTACAATAGACGATACGCGTTGTGTAGGCTGCTATACTTGTGTACTTTCTTGTCCATTTGGATGTATTGTAACAGACAATGAAAAAGTTGTTAAAAAGTGTGATCTATGTGCATCAAGAACTGGTGAACCAGCTTGTGTAAAAGGTTGTCCTAATGCAGCTATTGTCTTTGAGGAAAGGGGTTAAACTATGAATTATTTAATTATTGGTAACTCTTCCGCTGCTATTGGCTGTGTTGAAGGGATAAGAAAAATAGATACTGCTGGGACTATTACAATTATATCTGATGAATCTTACCATACTTATTCTAGACCTCTTATTTCTTATTGGTTAGAAGGTAAAGTATCAGATGATAAAATATTTTATAGACCAGAAGATTTTTATAAAAAACATAACTGTAATGTGATTCTTAGCAAAAAAGTCATCAAGATTGATAAAACTGCAAAGGAAGTTACGCTTGAAGATGATAGTATCCTTAATTATGATAAACTGCTCATTGCTACCGGTTCTCGTGCTTTTGTTCCTCCAATGGGCGGCCTGGATACAGTAAAAAATAAGTTTACTTTTATGAAGTATGATGATGCGAGAGCCGTAAAAGAAGTCCTAAGTCTTGATAGCAAAGTACTTATTATAGGTGCTGGTCTTATTGGCCTTAAAGCCGCTGAAGGCGTTTATAAAATGACTAAAAATATTACAGTGGTGGATCTTGCGGACCGTATACTTCCTAGTATTTTAGATCACGAGGGTTCTAATATTGTACAAAAACATTTAGAAAGTAAAGGCGTGCATTTTATTTTAAATGATAAGGTTTCAAAATTCACGTCAAATACTGCCCTACTTGATGGGGGTACTACTCTCACATTTGATATTCTTGTTGTTGCAGTTGGTGTAAGACCTAATACAGAGCTTGCAAGTGAATGTGGCTTAGAAGTTAATAGGGGCATTATTGTAGATGATACTTGTATGACTTCTGATGAAGCTGTGTACGCTGCTGGCGACTGCTGTGAAAGCTTTGACGTATCAACTGGTACAAGAAAAATACTTGCGCTTTTACCTAATGCTTATATGCAAGGAGAAGCAGCGGGCATTAATATGGCGGGCGGCCAAAAGAACTATGAAAATGCTATACCTATGAATGCCATTGGTTTCTTTGGTCTTCATATGATTACTGCAGGTAATTACGAAGGTGAAGCTTATACTTTAGAAACTGAGAGTGATTATAAAAAACTAGTTTATAAAGATGGTTTACTTAAAGGATACATTATGATTGGTGATGTGGCACGTGCTGGTATTTATACTTCTATTATTAAGGAGCAAATACCACTATCAGCGGTAGATTCAAACTTACTCTTTACAAAACCACAAATGATGTTATTTGGCAAAACCCGTAGACTTGAGAAACTAGGAGGTGTTAAAGTTGGAAATTAATGCATGCTCTCTTCATTTTCGTGATTTAAATGAAAAATTAAAAGCTTCTTTGGACGCTCATGTGGAAATTACTAACTGTCTTGGACATAGATACATAGGTTCAGGTGTTGCTGGTAAAACTATCGCTATTCATGGTACACCCGGTAATGCCCTTGGCGCTTATCTTGCAGGTAGTGAGATTACTGTTTATGGTAATGCGCAAGATGCTACTGGAGATACTATGGATACAGGTTCTATTATTATTCATGGAAACTGTGGTGACACAACTGGCTATGGTATGCGAGGCGGCAAAATCTTTGTTAAAGGTGATGGCGGCTACCGCATGGGTATTCATATGAAAGAATATAAGGAATGCAAGCCGGTTATTGTAATAGGTGGCAGGGTCGGCGATTTCTTAGGCGAATATCAAGCCGGAGGTCTTCTGATCGTACTTGGTTTAAATAGTGAAGGTAAAACGCCTGTAGGAGATTTTTGTGGTACAGGTATGCACGGCGGTGCCATTTATATTCGTTCAAATGAACTTCCAAATGATTTACCTAGTCAAGTTATGGCACAAGTTGCTACTTCCGAAGACTTAGAGGAAATAGCTGTGCATATCGATGAATTTTGTACAGCTTTTGATCTTGACTCCGAAACATTATTAAAAGATAACTTCTATAAATTGACTGCAAATTCTAAAAATCCATACAGACAACTTTACACACATCACTAATTGTTTTAAACTATTAATAATAGATAATTAAATTTATTATTTGCAATAATAGGAGGATGCTATATGTCATACAACAAGCTCGGAGCTTTAAGATTCGTAGAAGAAAATGACGTTAAATTTATAAAGCTCCAATTTTGCAACATTTTTGGAGAACTCAAAAATATTTCTATATCCTCAAAACAACTAAGTCGTGCCTTTGATGAAGGAATCGCCTTTGATGCTTCTTCCATCAAAGGCTTTGGAACAATTGAGGATTCTGAGTTATTTTTGTTTCCAGACCCTACTACCCTTTGTATTTTACCCTGGCGACCTCAGCATGGGAAAGTAGCAAGATTTTTTTGTGATATTAAAACCTCAGAAGGTGATCCTTTTGAGGGCGATAGTCGTTATATCTTAAAGCGTACATTTGAAAAAGCAAAAGAAATGGGATTTGTATTTAAAGTAGGGGCAGAATGTGAATTTTTCTTATTTAAAGCAGATGCTGAAGGTAATGCTACACTTGATCTTAGTGACGAGGCTAGTTACTTTGATATTGCGCCTTTAGATCAAGGTGAAAATACCAGACGCGAAATATGCTTAACACTTGAACAAATGGGCTTTGAAATAGAAACTTCGCATCACGAATCTGGCTTTAGTCAGCATGAAATAGACTTTAAATATGATAGTGTCATAGCCTCTGCCGATAATATCCTAAGCTTTAAAACTGTCGTAAAAACCATTGCTCAAAGAAATGGGCTTTATGCATCTTTTATGCCAAAACCTCTTATGGATACAAGCGGTTCTGGTATGCATATTAACATGTCTCTGCATAAAGATGGCGAAAATATATTTGATGTGAAGTCCGATAAGGAAATGCCTGATACAGCAAAGCACTTTATTGCGGGCATCCTTTCACATGTTAAGGAAATCAGTGCCATATCAAATCCAATTGTTAATTCTTATAAAAGACTTGTTTCTGGTTTTGAGGCACCAAGGCATATTACTTGGTCTTATAAGAACCGTTCTTCACTTATAAGAGTACCATGCGGCACTTCTGGCTATAACCGCATTGAACTTCGCAGCCCTGATACAACATGCAATCCCTATCTTACACTGGCACTTATTCTCTCAGCAGGTCTTGATGGCATTAAGAACAAAATGGAGCTTGTAGCACCTTTAACAACTAATGCTTATAAGCTAACACCTTCTGAACTGATTGATCTAGGCATAGATACATTGCCTGCAAGTCTGCATGAAGCTTTGTGTTACATGAAAGCTAGCGATTTCGTAAAGGAAACTATTGGTGAGCACTTATTCAAACATTATTTAGTACTGAAATCAGAAGAATGGAATATATATAATCAGACAATACATGACTGGGAAATAAAAAATTATCTTTAGTCTAAAGCTTAACTATAAATGATTGCAAAAGGAGTAGGAAGCGTGGAAAAGATATTGATCGTATCTACCCAAAAACAGTCTTCAGATGCCTTGTATGATATCATTAAACCGCTTGTTTTATCTGGTTATGATTATGCCTCCTCTGCGAGTGAAGCTCGGAGAAAATTTGACTACGCTGAGTATGATCTTACTATCATCAATGCCCCTCTAACTGATGAATTTGGCTCTGAGCTTGCTCTTGATATAGCAGAAAAATCTTTATCTGCTATACTTATTCTTGTGAAATCAGATCTTTTGGAACAGGTTCAAGAAAAAGTTGCTGTTACGGGTGCTTTTGTTGTAGGTAAGCCCATCAACAAGCATGTTTTATTACAATCTATACCTTTTGTCCTTAACTCTAAACAAATAATAGCTACCTTAAGAGAACAAAATAAAGCTCTTAAGAAAAAAATGGATGATGTCAAAGTCATAGAGCGTGCTAAATATTGTCTCAGTAAATATTTAGGCTTCGACGAAAAACAAGCTCATAGGTATATTCAAAAACAAGCCATGGATCTTAGAGTTTCTCCAAGAACTGTAGCTGATAACATTCTCAAGACTTATGAAGTATGATTTAGGGGTGTAATTATGAAAATTAACTTTACAAAAATGCACGGCATAGGCAATGACTATGTGTATGTCGATGGTTTTAAAGAAACAATAGAAAATCCAAATGCCTTTTCTGAATTTGTAAGTGACAGACATTTTGGTATTGGTTCAGATGGCTTGGTAATGATCTTGCCATCTGATGCTGCTGACTTTAAAATGCGTATGTTTAATGCAGATGGTTCAGAAGGCAAAATGTGCGGCAACGCTATTAGATGCGTTGGCAAATACGTTTATGAAGCAGGCTATACAAGTAATACGGAAATCTCTATTGAAACACTTAGTGGTATCAAATACTTAACTCTTGTTGTAGAGGATAATACTGTAGTTTATGTTGAAGTTGATATGGGTAAAGCAATACTTGTACCTAAAGAAATTCCTATTGTATCAGAGCTGGAGCACTTTATTAATCTGCCTATACATATAGAAGATAAAGATTATGGTATAACCTGCGTGTCTATGGGTAATCCTCATGCCGTTGTTTTCTGTGATGATGTAGATAATATTCCGCTTGAAAAAATAGGACCTAAATTTGAATTCAATGCGCTTTTTCCAGAAAGAATTAATACTGAATTTGTGCAAGTTATAGATGCATCCACTCTTAAGATGCGTGTATGGGAAAGAGGATCCGGTGAGACTTTTGCCTGCGGTACAGGTGCATGTGCCAGTGCTGTAGCTGCTGTACTAAATGGCTACTGCAAAAAAGACGATGAAATAACCGTTAAACTACTTGGTGGCGACTTAAAAATTACCTATCAAACAGATGAAACAGTTCTTATGAAAGGAACTGCAACTAAAGTCTTTGACGGTGTAATAGAATACTAGGAGGATGAATAATGGCATTTATTAATGAAAACTATTTAGAACTTAAGGACAGCTATTTATTTGCGACCATTGCAAAAAAAGTAAACGAATTTGTAGCTGCAAATCCAGATAAAAAACTTATAAGAATGGGGATTGGTGATGTAACACTTCCACTTACCCCTGTTGCACTTAATGCAATGCATGAAGCTATTGATGAAATGGGTAAAAAGGAAACTTTTAAAGGTTATGGTCCAGAACAGGGTTATGATTTCTTACGCGAAGCCGTTCAAGCTTACTATGAAAGCATGAAAGTTTCTCTTGAAGCAGATGAAATCTTTATTAGTGATGGCGCTAAAAGTGATGTAGGTAATATCACAGATATATTTGGAAATGAGAATGTTGTCATGATTCCAGATCCAGTCTATCCTGTGTATGTCGATACCAATATCATGTCAGGCCGTGAGATTGTTTACTTAGACTCTAATGCAAGCAACAATTTCTCACCAATGCCTCCTCAAGATGATGAAATTGCTCCAGATATTATCTACCTCTGCTCTCCTAATAATCCAACGGGTTCTGTTTATAACAAAGAGCAGCTTACAGCATGGGTAGACTATGCAAAAAATGCAGGGGCTGTTATTTTATATGATGCTGCCTATGAAGCTTTTATTCAAGATCCATCGCTTCCAAGAAGCATCTATGAAATTGAGGGAGCTAAAGAGTGTGCTATTGAATTCTGCAGTTTATCAAAAACTGCTGGCTTTACAGGAACACGCTGCGGCTATACGGTTGTGCCAAAGGCTCTTGTAGGTACAACTACAGATGGTGACGAAGTTGTTATTAATAAGCTTTGGAATAGAAGACAAACCACTAAGTTTAATGGCGTGCCTTATATTATACAAAAAGGTGCTGCTGCTATCTTTACAGCGCAAGGTCAAAAAGAAATTAAAGAAAATATCGCTTACTATATGGAGAATGCTAAGATTATTGCCCAGGCAATGCAAGATAAGGACATTGAGTATGTAGGTGGAGACAATTCTCCTTATATCTGGCTTAAATGCCCTGAAGGTATGAGTTCATGGGAGTTTTTTGATTATCTGCTTAATAAAATTGCGGTAGTGGGGACTCCTGGGGCTGGATTTGGTAAGAATGGCGAGGGGTACTTTAGATTGACTGCTTTTGGGGGTAGGGAAGCTACTATTGAAGCTATGGAGAGGTTTAAGAGCATCTAGTTTTCGCTACTCTTTATAGTAAAAGTTAGTTTATTGGGTTTATATAAGTCGTAAGATATGTTATATATCTTGCGGCTTTTTTTGTGTATCACATTAGTCTTCTCATTCATGGGGAGGGATAACTTTCACTTCTCCGTCGACAGGCTCCAAGTCGAATTGAAAGTTACCCCTCCCCATGAATTTTCAAATCTACTCTATTCTCCTTACTTCTACAGTATGGTATATTATTAATATAATATTTTAAATTATTGTAATATTATTTATGTCGTAGCAATTGTCTGTTAAACTTCACCTAATCGTACAAGATCAGATTTGAGTTTTTTCTATAAGTTTTCTTATAGTACAACTATGTATAATTATAAGTTAAAAAAACGGACACCTCACTCATGAGTGTCGGGAGTCCCGTAGTTAGTTGACATATTATACTAGATTTAGGGGGTGGTAATTTGAATGCATTAGGAATAGATGCAGCATGGACAGAAGTTGAACCGTCAGGAATTTCACTAATATCCTCTGATGATGGACATAACTGTAAAATATTAAGATTAGCTGACTCATATTATAACTTTTTGTATAAAAAGCAAAGTTTAGTTAATAAGCCTAAGGGTTCAAAACCTGAAATATATAAATTGATTAAGGATATTGAAGTTGAGGGATACAGTATCGATTGTATAGCAATTGATATGCCACTATCTAATCAATTAATTAAAGGCAGAAGAAGTTGTGAGAGTGAAATTTCTAAGGCTTATGGAGCAAAAGGAGCCGCGACTCATAGTCCTACTATTGAAAGGCCTGGAAGAATATCTTTTGACCTTGTCCAATCAGCCAAAGAATTAGGTTATAATTTATCAACTACTCATAATCAAATCAGAAATAAAGCATTAATTGAAGTATATCCACACACTGCGATAATTGAATATTTGGAGTTAGGCTACCGCTACGAATATAAAATAAGTAAGAAAAATAAATATAAAGATTGGAAATTTCTTTCAAAGCAAGAAAGGGATAGGAAGCTTATTAACAATTTAAATAACCTAGTAGAAAAGTTAAGCATAAGAATAAATAATATTAAAGACTATTTACCTTTATTAGATATCAATGCAAATTATGTTGGATGGTATCTTAAAGGATATGAGGATATAATTGATTCTTTAATTTCTTCACTAGTAGGAATGGATTATTTATTTGATAAAACAAAAGGGTATGGTGATGAAGATGGAACAATATGGGTACCTTCCGTATAATATATCACCTAACAAAGAGTTTACGGTTCCGCTACGCTGCACCTAAATTCATGAACCTAAGATAAGAGCTATCTAAGGTTCATGAACTTCGTAAACTCGAGGACGTTAAGCGTTGTATCAATATGAGTAGGGCTTTAGTGTCTTACTTTGTTATGGTTATAAATTATGGACTATTCAAATGAAGTATAATGAGCAACCTATAAATAGAGATTTGTGGAGGGAATTATGTCGAACTTAATTTATAGAATCTCCGCTTTTACAAAAGATATTCAAGGTGGTAATTCTGCTGGTGTTGTATTGGATGCAGATTTCTTTACTGATGAACAGATGTTAGAAATTGCTAAAAAGGTGGGGTATTCTGAAACGGCTTTTGTTATGAAGTCGGCTCTGGCCGACTTTAGAGTGAGGTTTTTTACACCTGTTGATGAGGTGGCTTTATGCGGGCATGCTACAATAGCTGTTTTTAATTTGTTAAGAGATCTAGGTTTAATTAGTATTGGCAATTATACGCAAGAAACAAAAGCGGGCATTTTAAAGATTCAGGTTCATAATGATTCTGTATATATGGAACAGAATCCCCCTGAGTTTTTTGAGTTAATTGATAAGACAGTGATTGAAGAATGTTTTAAAAGTCAGTTTAAGAATTATATTGGTGAGATGCCCATACAAATTGTATCAACGGGGCTTAAAGATATTATTTTGCCTGTTAAAAATTTAAAGACATTATTGGATATGCAGCCTGATTTTAAGTTGATTGATTTATTAAGCAGGAAATATGATGTGACTGGCATTCATGCATTTTGCCTGGACACCTTTACTGGATGTGAGGCACATACAAGAAACTTTGCACCAAGGTATGGAATTCCTGAAGAATCTGCTACTGGAACTTCTAACGGTGCACTGGCCTGTTATTTAATGAAGTATATGAGAAATGAATTTACCGGTAATTTCATTATTGAGCAGGGTTACAGTATGAAGAAGCCCTCAAAGATTATAGCTAAGTTGAACTTGGATGGTAATATAATAAAAGAAGTTTATATTGGTGGAAGCGCAGTTAGAAGCAAATAACATTTGTTGGCTACTTTTATGTGCTGCTAATATACGTTATCTTTTATATATCCACAAGAGACCATTCTAAACCCAGCGGTTGTATTACTAAATCTGATATATGTGCCATCGGTAAACTCTATAACCCCATTCCCACTTTTAAACTTATTCATAAGTCACTTGACTATTTCCTTAGAATATTTAAAGCCAAAAAAAGGTTAAGCGTTCAGTTTCATATGAGGCTGTGTGTGGGGCATCATATTCTATTGTATAGTCGTCAATCCAAATAGGCTTAAAGGCTCTATTGTTAGAACGATCTAAAACCTTACAGGATAGAGAAATATCGTCAAATATATTCACTAAATATAAAGGAATTTCATGGTCTGTTGCTTGAAACTCTTCACGGGAATTTATATCAAGAAAATGAGGGATTGTGCTAAAGCATAAATAACCATTGTTAATCTAACTAATAGAATAAGTAGTAAAGTTTTAACTTTTTGCATAAAATTCCTCTCAATATCATTTTGTGATATTTTATAAGCTACCACTCAAAAATATAACATACATTAAGAAAAGAGCATTTTTTGATGCCATAAGTAACACTTCTTGAATAAAAAATTCTTTTTATTAATACTATTCTATTAAAACCTCGCCAAAAGTCAAGATTATACCAATACTATTTAATAGCAGTAATGATCTACTCTCTGGTATTGTTTCTGCTTATGGATGGCAAAGCATAAAACTCCCTAAGTTATAATTTTCCTTGGAGTATACCGTCTTTATAAACTATTTTTCCATTAATCACGGTCATCCACACTGGCCCTGTTAATTCTCCCATGAATTTTTCACATCTACTCTATTCTCCTCACTTCTACAATATAGTATATTATTAATATAATATTTTAAATTATTAAATTTTTTTTAAGCTGTAGCAATTGTTTACTGAATTCATCTGATTGTATAAGATCAGATTTAAGTTTTTTCTATAGATCTTCTTATAGTACTACTATGTATAATTATAAGTTGAAAAATCGGGCACCTCACTCATGAGTGTTGGGAGTCCCGTAGTTCTACAAAATGGGTGCAAAAGGCTGGAACATCCCTGTTCTGATTTAGTGAGTAGTTCGCTGGAGCTTTAATCATGGGGTATTTGTAGCAGGCCCATTATTTATATAATTCCTTACTTAGCGTGCTATAAAGGCACGCTAAAATTTTATGTTTTTTGTGTAGCATTTTCTACTTCATACTGGTGTTAAGAGTAAAAGGAGGATTAGAAACATGCATCAACATCCATTGTGTATGAATGATTACACAGAAAAAGTGATTCGATATTATTCAGATATGGTATACCGCCTTGCCTTTGCTCGTACAGGAACAAAACATGATGCTGATGATGTTTTTCAAGAGGTTTTTTTTCGCTATGTGAAAAAGAAACCTGTATTCCAAGATGAGGAACATCGAAAGGCTTGGCTAATTCGAGTTACAATTAATTGTTCAAATAATTTCTGGAATTCTTCATGGAAGAAAAAAACACAGAAACTTACAGAAGAAATATTGTTCGAATCAGAAGAAACTGTAAATCTATATGCTGAATTGCAACAACTACCATTAAAATATCGTGAAGTCATTCATTTGTTCTATTACGAAAACATGTCACTTGAAGAAATAAGCCGTACCCTTAATAGAAAGAATTCAACAATTAGAACTCAACTCACACGAGCACGAATCATTCTAAGAAAATTTATGAAGGAGGAAGATTATGTTTAGAAAAAAGTATGATGAACTCAATAAACAAGTCCTCCCTAATGAAAATTTACTGCGAGATACCATTAGTGAGGCTAAAAAACTGGAAATAAAATGTGATAATAAAGTCTATTTATTCCGTAAGCCTGCCATAGCGTTAGTGTCCATTTGTCTTTGTTTATATCTTGCAATGCCAGCTTTAGCGGCTACAGTAGAACCAATATATCAACTTATGTATAGGGTTTCTCCAGCTATTGCACAGTTTTTTATGCCTGTCCAAAAATCTGATGAGAATAACGGTATAAAAATGGAGGTTGTATCAGCCTACATTCATGATAATGTAGCGGAAATTTATATAACAATGAAAGATCTAACAGAACAACGCATTGATGAAACCACAGATCTTTTTGACAGCTATTCAATTAATCGTCCGTTTGACAGTTCAGCTCGCTGCGAACGTGTTGGATATGACGAAAACACAAAGATAGCTACATTTTTAATTACTATTGAAGAAGGGGGCAACAAAGATATTTTGGGAGATAAAATAACATTCACCGTCCGTCAATTTCTAAGTCATAAAAAAACATATGAGGATATAGAAATCCCAATATCTCTTTCATCAGTTGATGTTGAACAAAAAACACAGAAGGTTTACAATATTACTGGGGGTGGTGGAATCAAGTATAACGAGTATATTGATTCGAGCGATAATATAATTGCCTTAGTTCCAGCGTCACCTATGAGTCAATTTACCGTAGATGGGATTGATTTGACGGGGATAGGTTACATTGATGGCAATCTTCATATTCAGACTTCAGTTAAAGATAATTTAGATAAAGATAATCATGGATTCTTTTATTTAAAAGACAGTAATGGCAATAACATAGATTGTAGCTATACTTTTAGCTTTGTAAATCAATACGAACAGCCAGGCCGAATTGACTATAGCAATTATGTGTTTGATATTCCACAAAGTGAAATTTCAAATTATACTTTGTACGGATATTTCGTAACTTCTGGAATGATAACTAAAGGAAACTGGAAAGTTACATTTCCTTTAGAATGATTAAATTAGCAAAGATTAGATAACTATGTGATTTGTCTAATCCAATAATTATTTTATTGATCGACAGAATAGGAATAGCAGGTTCTTTTATAAAGAAGCTCTTAAGAAAAGCGTTGGAGAGCGATATCACTCCATCATCTAGCAATGCACTCAAGTTGGATTTGCCTGATTAGGGTAGCACCTTATTAGCAGTTAAGGCCAAAGCTCATTTCTCAGCCTAAGATAGAAGCTATCTAAGGCTGAGAAACGTCTTGAGTGCGAAACGTTAGGTGGTAAACCATATAGAACGTATGGCTACATGAGTGTACTTCTTTTAAAGATATTGGCGTATTAATAAAGAATAATAGTTTGATAAGGAACCAACATTATTTACATATTTAAGGAGAAAAAATAAAAATGGATATTTGGCAAGAATTATATGATAAAGCAAGGAAAGTTCAGAAATCAAGGACTATATCACCATTTATTGAAGCTGGCTGTGTTGCGAGTGCTATTTTAACCAAAAGTGGAAAGATTTATTTGGGAGTTTGTATTGATACAGCTTCAACTTTAGGAATGTGTGCTGAAAGAAATGCAATTGCAAATATGATAACAAATGGTGAGAGTCAGATAGATAAAGTAGTCGCTGTTATGGAAGACGGACGAGTGGGTTCTCCTTGTGGAGCCTGTAGAGAATATATGATGCAATTAGATAAGGAGAGTTCAGAAATAGAAATTCTTCTTGAACTAGAAACTAGAAAAACAATTAAATTGAAAGAGCTAATTCCTGATTGGTGGGGAGTGGATATTTTCAAAGCAAATAATAGCAATTAAATATAATATATGGTATTTTAGTCATATTTTGAATATTACTTAGGATTGATTTTTAAGGACTTAATTGTCAAATAGGATTTCTAGCTATGGCTGAGGAACGTCTTGAGTGCGGAGACGTTGGGTGAAAAACAACTAATTTAAGCATTGGGAGGGCTGTGCCATGAAACCAAATGAAGAACAATTATGGTATAAGGAAGCACGTTCATTAAAATATTTTCTACATCGTCAACTTTGGCAGTTGCTTACATTGTTAATATTAGTTCCTATCACATGGGCTTTTGCAGCTCCAGTTATGGGAGGTAATTCTTGGCTGGGTATTACGGATATTACTTGGTTTTGGTTAGCAATAGGGGTATCCATTATTCACCAGGTAGTAGTCTGGATTGTTTTTCGTTTACAGTTAGGTTGGGGTACTCTATCTAAAATATTTGGTGACTTCGATTTATTTGTTTGGGCTTTGCTTTTTTTACCTTTTCTGTTAGCTCGTGTTATTAGCCTTGTAGGCTTGGCCTATGTAAATTCAGGTACTCTTGTTCTTCCAGATAAATTAGCAATCACTCTTGCTTTCTTTTTGATAATCCCAGCTATTTATACTCTTTGGTCAGTAATTAGATACTTTGGATTGATTAGAGCATTAGGGGCTGATCATTTTCGAATTTCATATAGGAAAATGCCTTTAGTAAAGAAAGGAATTTTTAAGTGGAATAACAATTCTATGTATTCTTTTGCATTTCTTATGTTATGGGCTATTGCATTATTGTTAGGTTCTCAAGCAGCTTTAAGTGTAGCATTATTCCAACATGTTTATATCTGGGTACATTATTTTTGTACAGAAAAACCTGATATGGAGATTATTTATAGCATTAAAAATTGAAGGTACACTTAGATATTACTCCGCCTAAGATAAGAGCTATCTAAGGTTCAGAATATACCCTGTAGCGCTGGGGGATGTGGGGAATGCGGAGATATTATCGGAAATCAAGGGGGATACCGTATTTACTATTAATCTAACGGACATTCTCTTAAAAATTTTGGGGGATAAGTAGAATATGAAATCATTAAGACCAGTACAAAGAAGTGCGTCAAGAATTTATTTGGGCAAAAAATACTATCGTTTAAAACGCTATTTTGATTGGTACTTTAGCGAAAAAAAATATGCTCTAAAAAAAGAGAATTCTCTACTGCCTTACGTAATCTTTACCCATGAGACACCATTACTACGCCAGCTCAAAAATGTTGATATGTGGCTACAGCATAATAAAATTAAGAACTTAAAAGTCGCATCAAGTAGTTTGAATAAAATTCTTATAAAACCAGGCGAAACTTTTTCTTATTGGCGTTTGATTGGTAATACCACAAAAAGAAAAGGTTATGTAGATGGCATGATTCTATTTTATGGTAAGGTTACAATAGGGGTAGGTGGAGGGTTATGCCAATTATCGAATTTAATTTATTGGATGACTTTGCATTCTCCTCTATCCATTACTGAAAGATATCGACATAGTTACGATGTATTTCCTGACTCTAAAAGAAATCAACCTTTCGGAAGTGGTGCAACATGTGCATATAATTACCTTGATCTACAAATAAAAAATGAGACAAAAGTAAATTATCAGTTGGTCATTTACTTGACGGATACACATTTGGTCGGTGAATGGAGAGCAGACATATCACCAATAATGAAATACGAAGTCTATCAAAAGGAACATTGGATAACCCATGAGTTTTGGGGCGGATATGTACGACATAATAAAATTTATCGTAAAGTATATAATATAGAAAATGAACTTGTTGATGATGAATTTATAACCGAAAATCATGCTATTATGATGTACGAACCAATGTTAGCGGAACCAATTTCTTAAATTAAATGAAAAACGAACATTTTTATATATTGTGCTGGAGCAGGGCATCTTGAACATGAAGACGTTAAAAGCTGAGCCGTCTTGGCGTGTACGAAAAAACTTATAGTATTTCTTTGAAGTAGTAGGAAAATGTGAAACATAGATTATTTATATTTTCTATAGAAATTAGGGAGGATTAGATAATGAAAAATTTTCTTGGAACATTTGCAATAAGCCTTATACTGTGCTATATCTTTCTTTTTTTTGGAGGAGTACTTATTTTCGAGAGCTTCTGGGCAATTCTTGTTTTTGTTGCACTTATTATTGCCATTCTAATTACAGTATTTATACATCAAGAGACAAAAATTGAAGAATTAGAATCACGTATCAAAACACTTGAGTCTCAAAGCGCATCCAAAGAGTAGATCACATTTCCTATCAATGAGGAAATGAAGCAATTTGCTATAGAATTTTCAAATGGAAGAATAATTGCTGTATCTGATGAGATGCATTAAAAATATATAGAAGTGTCATGGACCTGGAATAATATTATTAAATAAGTATTATCTTAGGCGGTTCATATGGCACATCATTATTAGAATGCGTAGGAATCAAATTAAGGTTCTTTATATTTTGGGGAGATTACATCATGTCATTCTCATGCCCTTTTTTCTTTTCAAGTAAAATTCTTTGAAGGTTTTCTATTTCTTCGTCAGATAGGTTCTCCTTTTTCAGATAGTGTGAAAATAGCATTTCTACTGCGCCATCATATACTCTATTAAGGAAGGACTGACTTTCAGAACCGATGCACTCTTCTTCGGTCAGTATAGGGGCGTATAGATAGTTTCTGCCTGCTTTCGTATACCCTATAGCTTCTTTTTTTACCAGCCTATTTAAAAATGATTTTACTGTTTTGGAACTCCACTCTTTTTTGGGAACAAGATCTTCTATGATTTGCTCCGATGTAACAGGCGCCTTTTTCCATATGATTTTCATAATTTCCCTTTGAAATTGTATATGTAAAGCGGTACTTATCGTTTTCTCCACCTGTAAAATATATATCTACACTCTTCTCGCTATCTACCAGTCCCTTAAAAACGTTGATGCCCTCAAACTGGTAAGTGTCTGGGATGAAATCTGGTACTTTGAAATCAAAGTCTATAAAATCCATTGCCCTTTTGAGGCTATTAAAACTTTTGTCACTTCTATTTATCTGGAACTTTACATCTTCTAGTTGGCTATAATTGTTTGATAGTTATTCCTCCCTTATGAATTTCTAAATCTATTCTCCTTTTTCCTACAATATGGTATTATTATTGTAATATTTAAATTATTATTTTATTGTATGACTTTTATTAATTTAACGACTTTACTGCTTAACTTATAGTGATAGAATTAATAATTATTGGAGGAATAATAAGTATGCTACATCATTTAGCAGAACCATCAAGTATGGCATCAGCTATAGCCATAGCCCTGATAATAGTATTTTACAGTACCATCTTATCTTTAATAATTTTAAGTCCAGCTAAATATATATTTTCCAAAATTGAAAGGACTCAACACATTATGAGAAATATTGTTATATTAGTATCTACTGTAATTATTGTGATAATTTCTGGGTGTTCGAAATCTATTACTACTGAAGTGAAAATACCGAATGGATTAGTTATTGAGGATAGATTAGTTATTGAAAATGAGAAAAAGCTATCTGATTTAGAATATGCTGCAAAAGCTCAAGGCTTAGATGTGAAGGATATTTTAGTTAATAAAGATTTTTATGGTGGTAATGTTGGAGAGGTTGAATTTCATGGTGGCAAAGTGTTGCTTTGGAGCGTTGAAGCAAATCGGTTGAGGGTACGATGCAGCTTGAATATGGGAAATGGTGTTTGGCGTAGTACCAACGTTACATCTGATCTTGCAACAAATAATGAGTCTCCTTTTATTGCAACTGTTTCTATGGTTAATGATGTTGATGTAAACGAGCGTAAAGTCCCCTTATGGGCTTTTTATGGTATTGTGAATGATTCTGATATCCAACGTATTAGAGTTAATTTTATAGGTTTTCCAAGCATCGAGGCAAGAGTGGAAAATGGTATTTGGATGGTCATATATCAAGGAGTCATTGATCAATCGAATAGTATTGAATATGAAGCCATTGGTTCTGATTACCAAGTTTTACATACTGGTGAAGATAGTTTACATTAACTAGAAAAACTTATGCTTAATCTTATCTAATAAGGATATTATAAAATTAGTTGCTTTGGGCATGCATGTAGGAATTTTGAAGAAATTGAGATGATTTGGGAGATAATTATAATGAGAAGAAGGTATTTGTGGGTTTTAGTATTAATATTATTTATTACCTCAGGGTGTACAAAAGAGAAAATTGTAACATCAAGATTAGAGCCTCTCAACCCTGAAAAACTTAGCCACGAGCTAAGAACTTCTATTGATAGTTATATAAGAAGTAATGGAATATTTCAAATATATACAAGTAATGGACATCACTATTTATTTCTGAACGGAAGTACTATAACGGAAGGTGAAAAATTAATTTTTTTTGAGAATGTCAAAATAAACGATGACAAAAATATTGCAAATATATATTTTGATGAATTATATACCTCAGCGTATCAAGACAAGGAATTAGAGAATATGAAAATCTATGAAATTTTCTTGAATGATGCTATCGATACAATAAGTATATATAGAAATGGTCAGAAAACGTATTTTGATAATATCATTATCTCAAAGTAATAGATTATAAAATTATTGAGTAAGAATCTACATGAGCCATTCTGGTTTTTCTTATGTTGGATTTACTTTTTTACTGGTTCTGATTAATCCTAACCTGATCTGGACAAAAAAGCTGCCAGGCCTTTAGCTACCCTTAAAAACCTTCTATACTTTTTGTTTTTTGTATATCACATAAGTCTGCTCATTTAGGTGGAGGGATAACTTTCACTTCTCCGCCCTTTGGCTCCAAGTCGAATTGAAAGTTATCCCTCCACCTAAATTTTCAAATCTACTCTATTCTCCTCACTTCTACAATATGGTATATTATTGATATAATATTTTAAATTATTATATTATTTTTTACTTTATATTAATTTTCTACTGAACTTCTATTGCCTGTACAAGATCAGCTTTGAATTTTTTCTATAAGTTTTCTTATAGTACTACTATGTATAATTATAAGTTGAAAAACTGAATACCTCACTCATAAGTGTCAGGAGTCCCGTAGTTAGTTGACATCACAATGTCAGGGCAGGACTTTGAGGTCAGTTGTTTTGTTTAATGTTACTGAACATCAGATGAAAAATACGACTATTGTGTAGGAGGAAAATATGAGTTTATTCCAATTTTTAGCAAGTGATATATTATTAAAGGAAGTTAAAAATCCATATATAGAATTTATATCTATTACTGAGGCACTAAAACGAGACATAAAACTTAGTGATTTTATAATCAATGACAAAATAGATAGAGATAAAAAATTTATACTAATTTGTGATAAAAAAGAACACTTGGATGAAATGGAGATTAATCATGATATGTATTACTCTTCTGAATATGCAAAAGAATATTCAAGCAAACAATATTTTTCAGAGTTAAAATGGGGATATACAGAACTAAGGGCAAAAAACTTATTGATTATTTGAAAGAACAGTTAAAAACCTTAGATGAGGTTGAAATATGGAGCATCTGGTTAGGTGAACATAAATCAGTAAATGTTGAATTTATTAATATAAATGAATTAAATATAGCACACTTAGAATTTTTGGATGGTCATGAGACTCCGAAATGTCTTGTCATTAAGAAGTAGGTACGCTTTGTTGAGGTTATTTTGTTTCACCTTTTCGCTGGGAGACAGGCTTCGGCAATGCGAGACGTTAGATGATATTGCGTACTAGTAGCAAATTGCGTAGTATTAGTTAAATTAAGGGGGAAATCATGAAAATAAAAGATTGGTTAAAATATCTGCTTTATATTATACTAATACTTTTCATTATAACTATAAAAGTGTATGTCGGAAATCTGTCTATAGCATATTCAGAACAAGAACTTCGTGTTAACTATTGCTATATGGTGATTAGTGTGCTTATTCATGTATGTATTGGGGTGGTTTTGGGATTAGAGCATATAATTAAAGAAATAGGAAAAGAAGGAAAGTGGAAAATCAATTTACCTAAATTAATTTCAGTTGGAATGCCATCATTATATTTTGCTCTAACCTATATACGGATTTATAATGGTATTCAATTTTTACAAAATATAATAGTATATCCGGTAGTACAGTTTGCGAGATATGTTTCAGGTTCTGTGCCATTATTTCAAATAATACTTGGGTATGTGGTTATTACGAGTTTTTATAAATATAGTGAAATAATAGACTCGTAATGTTCTTCTATTATGCAATAAAATCGATTGAGTCATGGGTATTGATAATTTCCGTACACAACATTATCTAACAATGCACTCAAGTTCGCTTTGGCAGGTTAGGGGGATTCCTTTTTAAAAGTTGAAGCCAAAGCACATTTCTAAGCCTAAGATAAGAGCTATCTGGGGCTGAGAAAGTCTTGAGTGCGAGGACGTTCTCTGAAACTACACGCAATAGTCGCGACATCCTGTCGCGGATTACAAAAGTGGGATATGGTGGTGGTGGCTTCGGTCGTCTGGGCGCGTTAATATAAAGGCCGTATATGTCCACGGTGACGGTAATATAAGTATCCAAGGAAACAATATATTGAAAGGCAATCTCAGCCAAGGCATGTGTAAAGGCGGTATTCGCCCTGCTTTGTGGCTGAAGCTGTAATATAATTGGCCATATTATAATGTCGAAAAATTTAGAGGAGGAGTTAAAGATGAGCAGATACGAAGAAGGAAAAATAAGGTAAAGAATTAAACGATATCTAAATGAGCATTCTCCTTAGTACACTTTATTAGCATAAGGTGTACTTGACAAATTCCAATTTATCGAGATGAATGTAATAGATGTTTTAACGTTAGTTATGGTACATCTTAATATATTTTATGAAGTGAAGGATAATAAACAGAATATTGAACTATAAATTATAGGAGGTTTATAAATGAACAAAATGGTTAAGATTAGGAATGAAAAAGAAACAGATTATGAGAGAGTAGAAGAAATCACGAGAAAATCTTTTTGGAATTTATATATTCCGGGGTGCAATGAACACTATTTAGTTCATGTTATGCGATCTCACAAGGACTTTGTACCGGCGTTAGATTTAGTGATTGAAGTTGATAATCAGATCATCGGGAATATAATGTACACAAAAGCAAAACTGGTTGATGAGTCTGGGGAAGAAAAAGAAATCCTTACCTTCGGTCCGGTTTGCATTATTCCGGAATACCAAAGAATGGGTTACGGTAAAATGCTTATAGAGCATTCTTTTGAACAGGCTGTTTCACTTGGTTATGATGTGATTGTAATATTTGGAAACCCTAGCAATTATGTAAGCCTTGGCTTTAAAAGCTGTAAAAAGTACAATATCTGTCTTGAAAATGAAACATTCCCAGCAGCAATGATGGCAAAAGAACTGAAGCCGGAGGCTTTGGACGGGAGAAAATGGGTTTATTATGACAGCCCTGTGATGAAGATAGACGAACAAGAAGCCAAGCGCTTTGATGAGAGCCTAGAAAAAATGGAAAAGAAATTTCAGCCAAGTCAGGAAGAATTTTATATTCACAGCCATTCTATTATACAGTGAAATGTCTTTAATGGTATAAAGATAAACTATAGCTTCTAATTTTTAAATTAAATTATGAGCATAACTAAAGTCAGATAAGGCAAGTCGGCTTCCCATTATGTTTATAATCCAAAGTTGTAGGTGCTGGTGTATTTTTTAATATAGATTGTTCTCAATATTTTGTAGCTAAAAAACTGAGAAGTTTGCGTGATGGCTATAGAAAGAATATAGAAGCCAATAAAGGTGAGATATAAAATATAAATGATGATTATATTTTATAGTAATCATCATTTATATTTTATTTGGAGGAATTATAGATGCGGAAATTTTTTTCGGTAGTTTTAATTGTTGTTATGGTAATAGCATTAGCTGGCTGTTTAGGAAACAAAGATACCTCTACTTTGCTGAATAAAGAAGGTATTGCTCCTTTTAAATTAACTGAAAGAGAATCATACTTATTACAATCCTTTGGAATGGAGAATAATTCCCAAATTATTACTTTTAATGCGCCCAAAGAAGCCATCACTATAGAAGCTAACGTTTATCGTTTGAATGATCGTGATGATTGGGAAAGTATTGGTGGAGGTGCTATGTCTTTAGGGAATGAGAGGATTCCTGTTGATAAATTAACAGGAACATTTACAACATTACTGAATGAAAATTATACTATTGATTTTCATATTAATTGCAGTGGCAGAGGATCATATACAACAAATGACATAGATGTTGCTAGTGAATATATGGTATCCTCCAAAACTTTTTTGAGAGAGTTTCAGGATATTGAAATAAACAAAGAAATACCTGTTGCTATCATGGTATATGACAGTGGTCCTCGTATGCAGAGCTACTCATTGCAAGATTATTTTGAACCCTCAAGATTTGATCAAATGGACTTAGTTCAAGTTGTAACATTAACTTTTACCGATAAAGATTTCTAAAACACTTGATTAACTCCCCAAATAATAAAGGAAGTGAAATGATGAATCAAAGAGATAAAGAAGAACAACGCAAAATAGATGAATATAAAAAAAATCCGCTGATTAATTTCTCGGACTCAATAAATCGTTCCATGACGGGTGACTTAGGTGCATTGACTAAAGGAGGTTGCCTTCATAAGATTATCATTACAGGTATAATTACCGCACTACTATTTTTTCTTTCTCGATGTTCTAATTAAGCTAAATCATAATCATAGTAGAATATTGTGATGTAAAAGCGAAAAAATTATGGTTTACACCGTTTAGGGAACCTTTACATATTTTTGGAGTCTAACAAGTAGAAGGAGTGATTCTATGAAAAAGTATTTTTGTCTACTTGTTTGTATGGTTATAAATTTAATACTATTATCAGGATGTGGAAATTATGGTAATAGCAATTTGGCAAAAGAACCAGAACACATTAGAAAGACAGCTGATTTAATCCCATCTGCTGAAACAACTGACTGGAAGCCTACAACATATGATACTGTCAATAACTTTCCTGATGTTACTATGACTGTAAAGGAAGAAATGGCATCTTCTACTGGACTAATTGTAGTATTTGAGAATAAATCAGACAATCAATGTATTTACGGTGAACACTTTTTGTTGGAAAAGAAAATTAATGAAAGATGGTATCAGGTTCCTGTTGTTATAGATGGTAATTATGGCTTTAATGATATTGGCTATGACTTGGCTTCTGGTGACACTAGAGAATGGACAGTAGATTGGAACTGGCTCTATGGAAGTCTGAATACCGGGGAATACCGTATAGTCAAAGATATACTGAATTTTAGAGATACAGGGGATTATGATATGTACTATTTAGCAGCAGCATTTATAATTGATTAACTGGTAGGATAAATCTATATTTTAGGTGGTATTATTATGGCAATGTGGAGTCCGTGGCGTGGCTGTCATAAATATAGCGAAGGATGTAAATACTGCTATATTCATAAAGGTGATGCTAAAAGAGGAGTAGATACAAGTACTATTATAAAAACAGATAATTTTAATGCACCTGTTGCAAAGAATAAAAAAGGTGACTATAAAATTAAATCAGGTCAGACTGTTTACCTATGCTTTTCTACAGATTTTCTTATTGAAGAAGCTGACAAGTGGCGAAACGAATGTTGGGAAATGATAAAAGAACGCTCAGACTTGAACTTTATTTTCCTCACAAAGAGAATTGAAAGGTTTTTACACTGTATTCCAAATGACTGGAATGATGGCTATGACAATGTGACTGTTGGCTGCACTATTGAAAATCAAGACAGAGCGGACTTTAGACTCTCTATGTTTTCTGCCTTTCCAATAAAACATAGAAATATAATTTGCCAGCCCCTCATTGAAGAGATAAATATCAAAAAATATTTGGATAATGTTGAATTGGTTATAGTTGGTGGTGAATCTGATAGAAATGCAAGACCGCTGAATTACGATTGGGTTTTATCTATCCGAGAGCAGTGCATAACTAAAGGAACTCGTTTTGAGTTTAGACAATGTGGAACTCACTTTATAAAAGAAGGTAAGACATATACACTTAATGTCAGAGAGTTATGTAGTCAAGCAAGAAAAGCAAATATTGATTGTTAATTACTAATTTAATGAAGGGATATAGCACTTGAGCATAATGTAAAGTTATGTTAATTCACTATTGTTTTTTATTTCTCGATGTTCTAATTAAGTTAAATCCTAATCATAACAGGATATTGTGCAATATAGTTATTGCCAGTCAATAATTTGCTTCTTGAGGTCTATATTTAATATATGGATGAAAATGACAATAAGTTTGGATACATATTTTTTGAATTTCATAGAATAAAATAAGGGGGATTTAATATGACGGGTGTTGCAATTTTTTCTGTAATAAACTTAATCATAATCTTATTGTTTATCGCTATAGGTAGTTATAGCTTTGTTCTTTTTGTTAAGCTTATGAGAAGAGGAATAAAGGCCTTAGACATTTATATTAGCAAGAATAGTGAAGAAGAAATTAATCTTCATTAAAATTCAAAAATCCCTAAGCTACATTTTTTCTTGTACCTTAGGGATTTTATTTAATTAAGTTATAAGTATTCACGTTTTATTTACCTTCCTTAAATGTGATAAGCATTTTTGGTCTTTACTAAGTTTATAAGTTTTACTTTATCCTCTACTTCACTATCTGATCTAATTGGATTAACTATTATTGTACTTTTCATCACTGCCATTGCAACTGCAACTGCGCTATCCTGATGTGTTGTTTTTTTGACTGACTTATATTTTTCTTCATCATTAATTTCATTTCTGCCATAGGGCTTTAAACTACTCGCTTCGCTTACCTTTTTAATCTTGCCTCTTTCCTCCTGCAAAGCATTTTGAAAAGAACCTTCGTTGACAGAAGTATTTTTAACCACTGCCCGATCCACTATATACCCGGAATTAACAATACTTGATATGATATTCATCATAGTCTTCGCCTCCTTCAACACCACTCGCTTTACGTCACATTAATCACCACTTTTATCACGCTTCCTTCTTTAGTTTATATATATTATATATCGGCATTTATTATGAAAAATTTAACATAAATGAAATTCTATTTCTTTTTATTCTATTTAAAGTATGGTATATTATTCATATAAAATTTAGAATATTTGTGATAACTTATCTTAACGATAGTTAAAAGATAAAAATGTAGCTATTTAATGGTATAACTCTAGAGGTGACTATATGCTCATAAAAGGTCTTAAATTTGGGATGTTGCTACAATTATCAATTGGTCCCATGTGTTTGATGGTTTTTAATACATCTGGTACCTACGGAATATTAATGGGGTTAGTTTTAGTTTGTGCAATCTCACTGGTTGATGCTACATATATTGCATTAGCAGGATGTGGAGTGGCTGCTGTTTTAAAGAATACCAGAATACAGCAATTTATTAAAATATTTGGGTGTCTTATTCTTACGTTATTTGGATTTAATATCATAATAAATGTTTTTAATTATTCTATTCTCCCAAGTATACAGTTGTTCTCTAATATGAGTGCAAAAAACATTTTCTTTTATGGCATTCTCCTTACTGCTTCAAATCCTCTTACCGTTATCTTTTGGAGTGGCGTATTCTCAGCAGAAGCTATTGATAAAAAAATGGATAAATATCAACTTATTTTATTTGGGATAGGTTGCATCCTAGCCACAGTTATTTTTCTTAGTGGAATTGCCCTTGCAGGTAGTGTTATAAATACTTTCTTATCACAATTGTTATTAGATATCTTAAACGTAATAGTTGGCCTCGTTATGATTGGCTTTGGCTTGAAATTAGTATTAAAAAAGGGGGTGTAGCATGCAGAAAAAACTCTGGAGAATTATGATTATTTCTATTGTTACAGGGATTATTCTATCTATTATTTCTTACATATACATTTTCAGCACCGTAAAAGTTACATCTGAATTCACTTTTGAAATGGAAACCATGATAACAACATTAGAGGCCATATCGTCTCTCATATTATTTGTGATTACAGGTATTTTCTGCTTTAAGGATATGACGCGAAAGGAAACTGCAAAATCTGCAGCAGTTGTAAGTATTTATTATATTACTGTATTCGCCTTGGAGCAGTTATTTCAAACTATGGGCCTCAACCCTCTTATGATGTTTGTGGATTTAGTTCTCTTTGTTCCTTTAAAAATATACTCAAGCGCCTTTGGCGTTTTAATACAACTATCAGACTTAAATGCTTATCTATGTATTATCCCGACCTTTTTTCTTCCTTTTCTCTATGTGCTGTTTTCAAAAAGAAATCACGAAAGGCAATATGGACAGGATTAATTAGGTATTTTATATTAAAGAAGGGAGTTCTTTAATGAATCAATCTTTTTATTGTTTGGACCTAGGTATCACTAAATGCTATTTACTAGCATGCGCTGATGGCTACTTATTGATCGATACTGGCTATTCCAGTGACTATCATAAATTTGTTAAAATAATGAATAAGCTGGGCATAGTCCTTTCTAAAATCAAGTATCTTTTATTAACTCATCATCATGATGATCATGCAGGATTTGCAGCACACCTTGTTAAAGCAGCTGGGTGCAGGCTAATAGTACATAAAAATGCTGTAGTTCCTTTAAAAAATGGCGTCTCTCTAGATTCTATGTCTCCAGTAAATAAACGTATTAAATTTGTTTTCTCTGCCTTTCTTTTATTTCATAAAAATTTTGAGTATCCATCTGTAGATCTCTCTAATAGCGATGTTATTATCTCTGATGATCAATCAGAGATTCTTAGACAAATAGGTATCAATGGCAAAATCATCTATACACCTGGCCATACTGATGATTCTATATCTGTTGTTCTTGATAATGGTAACGCCTTCGTTGGTGATGCTGCTATGAACTTTTTACAGTGGTGCGGTATTAAGTACAGACCTATATATATAGACAATATCGAAGAAGTCTATAAGAGTTGGAATAGATTAAAAGAATATGGGGCAAAAAAAATATATCCTGCCCATGGCAAACCTTTTCTTATTAATAAACTATTTACCTCTCAAACTTTAGACTAATTTTTGTCCTATAAGGTAATGAATATATTGTAGCATCGTATTACTATTATAAAACCACTAATTAAAAGGAGATTAAAACAATGAATAAAAATCCATTAGAAATCATTCAAAAAAACGATGAAGAGTTATTTAATACTATAACAGCATCAAGAGCGCTGGCTTTTAAAGAAAGTACGCTTCCCTTAAAAGAAAAACTGCTGATTGCATTGGCTCTAGACGCATCACACGGAGCTGTTGATGGTGTCAAAACCTTAGCTAAACGCGCAATAGAAGCCGGTGCTTCAAAGGAAGAAATTATGGATACGCTTCGTGTCACATACTTTATTTCTGGCGTTGGAAGCATTTATACAGCTGCTAGAGCATTAGAGGAGTTATTTTCATGATAGGGGCTGTCATATTTGACATGGATGGGGTTATTATTGATAGTGAGCCTATTCACTTTGAAGTGGATGAAGCCACTATGAACGACTCTGGTGTTACAATTACAAAAGAAGAGCTAGATAAATATGTGGGCATGACAAGCCCTGAAATGTGGGCTGAGCTTAAAGTCCCCTATGATTTAAAGCAAACAGTCGAAGCTATTCTTGATAGTCAATTAAAGGCTAAAATAGAACGTATAAATACTATGACTATAGCGCCTATTGAAGGGATTACTGAACTATTGCACACTTTGGCTGTGCATAATATTCAAATAGCGTTAGCTTCTTCATCTGCCATGCCTTTTATTAAGGCCGTACTGACAAAATTTAATATCCTAGATTACTTTTCAGTTATTGTAAGCGGAGAGGAAGTGCCACAAGGCAAACCCGCTCCTGATATCTATATTAAAACAGCTGAATTACTTCATTTAAAGAGTGATCAGTGTGTAGTCATTGAGGATTCTAAAAATGGTACGCTGGCTGCTAAATCTGCCGGGATGAAGTGCATAGGTTTTTGCAACCCAAATTCCGGCAATCAAGACTTATCAAAAGCTGACATAACAGTTGATTCAATAAAAGATATCAATCTCGCATATCTAAATGCCCTTTAATTATAAGAAAATGTTTTAAGCATCTGACTTAAAGTACTCTATCGCTATTTGGTATCGCATAAAGTATAACTTATAATGAAGTATAGGACTTTGAAAAGAGGTATAGAATGAAACTTATCAATAAGTACATAGAAAAGTATGGCGGCTTAAAGGTTTTTTTAATTATGCTGCTTGGTTTAATAACACTTAATATTATCATTGCAAGTATCACTGATATTAATCAAAAAACTTTTGTTATAGATGGTTTACGTTTTAAGTATGATAGTGTAAATAGTGGGACATGGTATTTTAGAGACGAAAATGGTGTTGTTTTAAAAGCTTATAATAATGACGGTAGAAGAAACTTAACTATTTTTAGCGGAACACTTATTTTTGAATATAAAGACAAAGTAATTCGTCAAGTTAATGATCTATCGAGTATGACCGCTAAAACTTATGTGAATGAACAATTACTTTATGAGAAAGAGCTCCTTTCAATATCTGTAAGTGGTAGCTATCCCCCAGAAGAATCCAATAAAATTGATGAAGTATTCGAGACTAAACTTATTCGAGAGGTTATTGCTGCCGTTGATTATATGTCGGAAGTTGGTATAGTTAATTTAATACTTTACTCTTGCTTCCTAATTTTTTTGGGAACCTCTCAAGTAGCTTTTCCAAGAGGCTATTGGCATCTAAAATATTTTTTAGTTGTTGAGGGTGGTGAGCCCAGTGAATTTTTTATATTCATGACACAACTGACCGGACTTTTAGTCATTGCAGTTGGACTATTAATACCAATATTTTCAACTTTCTACTAATACTTTTAATAGATAATAAATACCCCGTTCGGACAGTTATTACCTCTGACTTTGTAGATGCTCATTGATTAGTACAAATCGAAGGAATTGCAGTTATTAAATAAGAATATCAGACAGATGAAGCTTGATTATATGCAGATTGGTATATAGTCAAGTCCCATGTTTTGAGGATAGCCAAACATAATATTCATGTTCTGTACTGCTTGTCCAGCTGCACCTTTAATTAAATTATCTATTGCAGCAACTACAATAAGCTTATTAGTTTCTTCGTTAACTTCAAAATTTATGTGGCACATATTAGAATTTTTTACCCATTTCGTTTCTACATAGATTCCCTGATCTAAGACCTCAATGAATGGTTTTGTTTTATAATATTCATTATATATTTCTTTTATGGTTTGATGACTCACTTTACTTTTTAATTCTAAATACGCTGTTATAAGCATTCCTCTTTGCATGGGTACTATATGTGGTGTAAAGGTCAATGATACACTTTCATCAGTAAAATATTCAATCCCCTTTTTGGCTTCAAAACTATGGGGATGATTATTAATTTTATAAGCTTTTGTTGATTCATTAGCCTCTGCAAAATGCGTCCCAACTGTCAATGTTCTTCCACCGCCTGATAAACCACATTTGCCATCTACTATTATATCCGTTTCAATCATATTTTCTTTGATTAAAGGTAATAATGCCAATTGAATGGCCGTTGCATAACATCCAGGACTTGCTACATAGCTGCTCTCTTTTATACGTTCTTCATTCCATTCGCTCAACCCATATGTAAACTTATTTACAAGTTCTATTGATTTATGTTCTTTATGATAATACGCCTTATAGGTTTCCTTATCCATAAATCTATAGTCTACACCAATATCAATTATCTTTACTTTTTGCATCATATCGTAAGTTAACTTTTCCATTAAAACGCCATAGGGAAGAGCAGAAAATAATAGGTCTATGTCATCCGTCAAGCTATCCCACTCTACCTGTTTACATAGTTCCTCATTAAATCCTACAAAGTTTCTATATACAAATTTATATTGTTTTTCTTTATAAGTATCTGATATTATTTTTTTTATTGTAACCTCTTTATGATGATGAAGAAGCCTTATTAATTCTTGCCCTGAATAGCCTGTTGCACCTAATATTCCTACGTTTAACACCCGTCTCTCCTCATTTCATCCCATATTATTTCTACTATTTTTTCTTTTGAGTGATTACTCTTAATCAACTCATAGTTCTTCTTCATTACCTTTAAAGTCTCATCATTAGTAATGATTTTATTGATTTTTTCATATAACATATTTGCATCCGTATTCTTCTCTTCTAGTATCTCAGCGGCCCCGGCATTTTTTAGTTCTAAAGCATTAATATGCTGATGATTATCTGTAGCTTTTGCAAAGGGGACAAGTATTGCAGGAATAGCAAATGCTTTGATTTCTTCAATAGTCATCGCACCTGCTCTGCAAATCATCAAATCTGTTATTTTTAAGATTTCACTCATATTATTAATATAAGGCATTACTTTCACTTTATTATGTTCTTTATTAAGCCCCTCCATAATACCGCTATAATTATTCTTACCTGTAGCCCATATGATTTGATAGTTTAGCTCTCTATGATTAATGATATCCATGAGGCATTCGTTAATTTTTTTTGAGCCACAACTTCCACCTATTACTGTCACTACCTTTTCTTCTTTGTTTAAGTTTTGTTCCTTGAAAATTTGTTCTATTTTCTTATGGCTATTTACTATTCTTAAGGGAATCCCTACAACTTCAATGTTAGATTGATTTTTTAAATAATTTAAAGTTATTTTAGAGTTAATAAATACTTTTCTTGCTTTATTAGAAAACAACCTGGTTACAAAACCAGGCATACTATTACTCTCTATTAAGAAAACAGGTATCTCCTTTTTTGTAGCAAAATAGGTAATATGAAAGGTTGGATAAGCCCCTGTGCTTATAACAAGATCTGGCTTGAACTTACTTATAATTTTCTTTGCTTGAAAGAATGCAATGAAATTACATATTCCTGACTTTATGTTACTTAGTGATAAACTTCTTTTTATCCCCCTAGATTTTATACATTCTATAGGTATACCTTCATTTTTCATAATGTCTTTTTCTAAGCCATAATCAGAACCAACAAATAAATAGTCTATATGCTTATGGCTTTTTCTAAATGCTTCATATAAGGCTATAGCTGGGTAAATATGACCTCCCGTTCCACCACATGTAAACATAATTTTCAAAACAAAATCCCTCCTACCCCTATATAGCTTATTATGCAAAAAACTCCTGTTATTAGCCAAAAGGTATAGACTATCTCTGTTTCCTTCCAACCACATTTCTCTAGATGATGATGATAAGGTGCTATTTTGAAAACTTTCTTTCCTGTTAGTTTTATTGATGCAAGTTGTATAATAACCGTTAGCATTTCCCATAAGCAAACAATAAGTACAAGCATGCTCCATACAGGAATATTTAACGCGATCATAAAAATAGCAATTGCTCCCCCTAGAAACAGCGCGCCCGTATCTCCAATAAATATTTTTGCTGGATATTTATTATATATTAACGAGCCTAAACATGTTCCTAATATAATCATGGCACTATATAAAACGTCGTTTTTTCCAGATTGCCATGCAACTACACTAATAAATATTAATATTATCGATGATATGCCCAGTGCTAAACCATCAAGTCCATCTGTAATATTGACACTATTCGTTGTTACAACTAAAAGTAGTATCATCATTAATGAATAAACTATTATATGGAGCTTGAAATTATTATTGATAAACGGAATAGCTATAGTTGTAATTATTTCATTTGAATAAATCAAATAGATAACAGTTAGAATACTTATCAGGGTTAACCCTACTAATTTTAGTCTTGCCGTAACGCCGTCTTTCACCTTCTTAACTTTTATATAATCGTCGATAAACCCTAATGCACCATATAGAATAATAAAAAGATTAATCCAAAGGATTTCTTTATTGATTAAGTAATAAGCAACACTCATAATGAGTAATACACCATTCATCACTACGCCGCCCATAGTTAACGTATTTTGCTTGTTTTTATGGAGTTCTTTAATACATGACTTTTTTATAGTATCAATCTTGTCTTCTCTTTTTAAAAATTGAGAATTTCTTAATAAAACTATAAAGTATTTCATTCCTATAGCTGTACACAATAGACTTATTATAAAATAAAAAAACATATCTCTCCTCCATAATTTAAAAATATATTCTGAAAATATTATATCATATAAAATATTCGTTTAAAATACACCTAGGCATAAACATGCCCTATAAATAAACTGAATAAAACCCCTGAAATTAAATTTCAAGGGGTTTATTCTTGGTGAGGCATCATAATGCCCTGCTACACCTCTTATGCTCTACCACAGATGATGTATATCTTCTTTAATATATTCTTCATAAATAGCCTTTACTTGTTTCATTTGTTCATCCGTTAGATCAGGAAGCTTTTCTACTTCAACATTCGTATTTACCTGTGCCGTTCTGCTTGCTCCTGGAATGACTGTTGTCACTTCATCAAACATCAAAATCCACTTAAGTGCATAAAGTGCAATCTGATCTGTTTTAAAAATTTCTTTAAGTTTGTTAACTGCCATAAGACCTTTTTCATACTCTACACCAGAAAAAGTCTCGCCTTTACTAAATCTTTCACCATTGCGGTTATAGAAGCGATGATCTCCACTATTAAAAGTAGAATTTTCATCGAACTTTCCTGTAAGCAAGCCACTTGCTAAAGGTACACGGGCTATGATCCCTACGTCTTCTTTTTGAGCCCTTTCAAATAGCACTTCAGCTGGGCGCTGACGAAACATATTAAATATAATCTGAATAGAAGCTACCCCCTTATAATCCATTGCCTTAAGTCCTTCTTCTATGCGTTCAACGCTGACACCATAATTCAATATTTTGCCTTCTTGTTTTAAGCAATCAAGAATATAAAATACTTCTGGATTGTGAAAAACTTCCGTAGGTGGACAATGTAGTTGCAAAAGATCTAATTTTTCTACGTCTAGGTTCTTCAAGCTATCTTCTGCAAATCTGCGTATATTGGCTTCATTATACCCTGAAGTAGCATGAGGATCTAATCTTCTGCCACACTTTGTAGCAACATAGATATTGTCCTTATGTGCTTTAATAAACTCACCAATAGCCTTCTCACTTTTTCCACCATTATAGACATCCGCAGTATCTATAAAATTTATGCCCTTTTCATAAGCAGCTTCCAAAATATTTCTCGCTTCTTTTTCATCAAATGGATCACCCCAGCGCCCTCCCAATTGCCATGTTCCTAATGCTACTTCTGAAATATTAAATTCAGTTTTGCCAAGCCTTCTATTTTTCATTTCGACTCCTCCTAAAAGTTTAATTTTTCAATACAATCTATAGTATAAACTATGCTATAATAAAAATATTAAATACCTACATGCATACATTTATAAATGTAGCATGTATCTAGAAATACTGCAATTTTAAGTGAAAGTGCCTTAAATGAATTCATTATAGTTAAAGTTATGTTTTATAAATTATCCCTATATTAAAAGGAGGTTTTTATCAATGAACAATGCTAACCTAATAACTAAACAATATTTATTATCTCCTGCTGCAGGCAAAAGATTAATTGCTAAAGCATTATTATCTAGTGCTTCTATTGCTGATGCTTTAGAAAATAGGACTATTGTTATTGTTGCCGGTACAACAAATGCTTATGTAGCTGAGGAGTTCTTAAGTAAAATTGGACAGGCTTCTGATTTTTCTATGAAAAACTTTTTTAGAGGCATTACTTTACCCCCAGTCAAAACACCCGCTAATGCTAGTAGCTCTCCAAGCGATCAAAATCAATTTTTAGGCGATGTAGTTATCGTAAAAGGTAAATGGGATAAAGGAAAAACTATATTTGACGTGGCTGACAGTTTACAACAAGGCGATATTATTATAAAAGGTGCAAATGCAGTCAATGTAGAATCTCAGCAAGCTGCAATATATATAGGGCACCCCACCGGAGGAACGATTAGTGCTGCACTTCAAGCAGTAATTGGAAAAAGAGTTGAATTATATTTACCTGTAGGACTAGAAAAACGCATTTCAGGAGATATCCATAAAATAGCTCGCAAACTCAATTCTCCTAATGCATCTGGGCCAAGATACATGCCTGTCTCAGGAAATATTATCACTGAATTAGATGCTGTACGTTTATTAACTGGGGCATACCCTGAACTTGTAGCTTGCGGCGGCGTATGCGGAGCTGAAGGAAGCTGTTGGATTGCCGCTACGGGAACAGCTGAACAATTAGAACATTTAGATGGTCTAATGCCTTTACTAAAAAATGAACCTAATTTTAGTTTATAAAACTAAGATTTACAAGAATAAGTACTATGTATAAACGTAATAGAATATTATATATGCTTTTAACTATTTTTGTAATATTTCTAGGCCTTGCTTCAAGGAAATTTTCTGCTATGCTTCCAGATTTATTGAATACCTATCTGGGTGATGCTTTATGGGCGCTTATGATCTTTCTTGGTTTTGCTTTTGTATTTAAAAAAATGAAGACAATGTCTATAGCTCTCTTTGGAGTATTGTTTTGCTATCTTATCGAAGCAAGTCAACTCTACCATGCGCCATGGATTGATGCGCTTAGACAGACAACACTGGGCGGACTTATATTAGGATATGGGTTTCTATGGAGTGACCTATTCGCCTATCTTATAGGTATTATAGTAGGTATATCCATCGATTTATATATTAAGAAGTTTTTCTTAATAACTTCTTAATATATAAACTTCTATTACAGCCATTAAATTTTTGAAAGAGGTTATAATGTGTACTCAAACCAGCTTTAATAATGAGCAAGTAAAAAGTCTTAATCAGATCTCAAGATTTTTGGCCCTTAGAGATTTACCTGCGTTAAATAAGGAAGAGCTCTCCAAAAAATACAACTTAGAGTTCGCTGATGTATTAATCCTTTTAGGAAGCAGCCTTATTTATACAGTTGATCTTGCTGCAAATGCTTTTAAAGAAGGTCTCGTAAAAAAAATACTGGTAGTTGGCGGTATCGGCCACTCTACTCAGTATTTGTATGATAATATTCGTAAGCATTCCAAATATAATAAAATAGAAATTAATAATAGATCTGAGGCTGATATTTATAGTGATATACTTGTTAAGTTTCATCATATTCCGCCTGATGCTATTCTCATAGAAAATTTATCTACAAATTGTGGCTCTAATGCAAAAAATGCGTACTTACTTTTTAAAGAATACGGCATTAAGGCTCATACCTTTATACTTATGCAGGATCCTACTATGCAGCTCAGAACCTATGCCTCCTTCCTAAAAGAATGGCAGACTGAAGATGTACTATTTATCAACTATGCGCCCATAGTTCCTCTTTTATCACTTAAAGATAATAAGCCACTTATTAATGGCATGATAGAAGAAGCTTGGTCCACTGAAAGATTTATTTCATTACTTATGGGAGAGATCCCACGACTACAGGATAATGCGCTTGGATACGGTCCTAAAGGTAAAGGTTATATCGTTCACATAGACCTGCCTGATAATATTCTATCCTCTTATCAAGCCTTATTAAGTAATCAGTTGCATAACTCTAGATCCATTGAATCACAATAGCCTTATATCCACTAATACGATTGAGATACCTAGTATTCACTATCCATTTCAAAGGAGGGTTTTATGTATTTAGTAAGTGCTTGTTTAGTTGGTGTAAAATGTAGATATGACGGTAAGAATGTATCAGATACTGCTTTAGAAGAACTCTTTCAAAGTGGCCAAGCTATTCCTGTATGTCCTGAACTGCTAGGTGGTTTAAGCTGTCCACGAGAATGCTCTGAAATCATTCAAACAGATAAGGCTGCGTATAAAGTAGCCAGTAAAACTAATAAAGACGTAACTGCTGGCTTTAAACTAGGCGCAAAAAAAACTTTAGAAATATGTCAGTCACTAGATATTACCACAGCTATACTTAAATCTAAAAGCCCTTCGTGTGGATATGGCTATATATATGATGGAACTTTCAGTGGTAATATGATAGAAGGTAACGGCTTAACTGCTGAACTTTTATCACAAAATAATATAAAAGTTCTCAATGAACTTAATTGGAACTCCTAATAATTACAAAACAAGACGTTATAAAATAATCTTTAATAACTTAAGATTATTTTATAACGTCTTTATTATGTAATAACTATTTAGTTTTTATTTATTTGCTACATATGCCATATAAGCTTTTGTTTCAGCCACAATTACACCTGATAAGGCAAGAAGAGCAATAAGGTTAGGAAGTGCCATAAGCCCATTAAAGATATCTGCTAAGATCCAAATAGCTTCTAATTTAAGATATGCTCCGAGAGCAACCATCACTACAAAAACAACTCGGTATGGTTGAATAGCCTTAACCCCTGCTACATATTCAAGACAACGTTCACCATAGTAACACCAACCTAAAATAGTTGTAAAGGCAAAAAGTGTAAGACATATTGTAAGAAGAAGAGGTCCAATAGTTGGTAAAATCGTTGCAAAAGCTTGTTGTGTTATAACAGCTCCCTTTGCTCCTCCATGCCAAGCCCCTGTTACAATAATACTAAGTCCTGTTAGTGTACATATAATAATCGTATCAATAAAAGTTCCTGTCATTGAGATAAGCCCTTGCTCTGCAGCCCACTTAGTTTTTGCTGCCGCAGCAGCGATAGGTGCACTTCCAAGTCCAGATTCATTAGAGAATACACCTCTTGCAATTCCCATTTGGATCGCCTTAGCTACCATAGCGCCTCCAAAACCACCAATTGCAGCACTTGGTGTAAATGCGCCCTTAAAAACCAATCCTAAAGCAGGAATAATCTGATCTGCTGAAAAAATAAGTATAGCTACTGAAAAAATAATATAAATAACAGCCATAAAAGGTACAACCTTTTCTGAAACCTTTGAAATACTCTGTATGCCTCCAAAAATAACAAGTCCAACACAAACTGCAATAACTATCCCTGTTATACGAGGATCTACGCCCACTGTAGATTGTATACTTTGGCTAATAGCATTAACTTGAGGAAAAGTTCCAACACCTAGAAGTGCAACTAAAACACCACTAACTGCAAAGAAAATTGCAAGTGGCTTAAACTTTTTGCCCATACCTCTTTCGATATAGTACATAGGTCCACCAGATACTTCTCCATTTTGATCTGTTGTTCGGTATTTAATAGCAAGGACACCTTCTGCGTATTTAGTCGCCATACCAAAAAAGGCTGCAACCCACATCCAGAATAATGCTCCTGGTCCTCCACCAGCTATAGCCGTTGAAACCCCTACTATATTTCCTGTTCCTACTGTTGCAGCAAGTGCTGTACAGAGTGCTCCAAAGCTATTAATATCACCTGAACCTTCATTTTCTGCTGTAAATATAAGCTTTAATGCTCGTGGTAATTTAATAACTTGTAATAGTCCCAGCCTTATAGTTAGAAAAATACCTGTACCAACTAACAAGGCAAGTAGTGGGGGCCCCCACACAAAATCATTAATGTTGTTAAGAATAGTTAAAAAATCCATAAAAAAAACTCCCTTTTAATTAGATTTAAAATAAGAGGAGTTCCTAAAGTTTTATGAGACTATTGAGTATACATTTCAAATAATTATAATGCTATAGATAGCGTCACAAAAAAACTACAAGCTATTTATTGCTAGCTCAAATAGACTTATGTAAACTTATCAACAAGTAATTATAAGATATTGTATAAAGCTCTGTCCTTTTGCCTGAGAGATTAAATAGTTTCCTACTTTTGCCCCTTCGGCGCCTATAACTTAAGGTCTCTCCAGAGGTCTGTCTGCTATACAGTCACACTTATATAAGTACCTGAGAGTGTTACTCCTTCGGTGGACCAAAATTTATTAATGGTCACTCTTCTGCACAGCTTCATCCAGTTATGTAATTCTATTCTACATAATATATTATTCTACGCATAAAGTCAATTGAGAATAATTAGTATTTATAATTTTTTTAAAGGCAGCTATTTAAAACTGCTACTTTTTCATGATATTATTATATAAATACTAAATTTTAAATATTATTGAAATAATACTTTATGTGGGAGTTGGTTATATGTCAAAAGAAGTGCCTCTAACTGTTGTTATTTATAATTCTAAATACGGAAGTACAAAGCATTATGCGACGTGGATAGCAAAGGAGATAAATGCTGACTTATTTGAAGACTCTCATATTAAACTTTCTGATTTAACTAAATATAGTACTATAGTATTTGGCGGATCTTTACATGCAGTGGGGATTAAAGGCGTTAAGCTTATTACTAAAAATTATGAAGCCTTAAAAAATAAAAAAATTATTGTATTTGCAGTGGGTTGCTCACCAGGGTATCCTGAAGCCCTTACCCAGGTTTTTAATCATAACTTTAAACTCATTCCTAAGGATAAAATAAATTTCTTCTACTTAAGAGGTGCTTTTAATTATAATAAACTCTCTCCATCTGACAAACTTCTGATGAATGCCTTAAAAGCTAAAATTAAACTAAAAAAAGATGATGAAATAAATGAAGACTCAAAAAGCTTATTAGCTTGTTATGATACTCCTCACGACTGGACCCATAAAGATCTCGTTGTACCTATTATAAAGTGTATTACTGCTTCTTAGTATAAACTTCAATTAACAGTCATAGAAGTTATTGCCCTGCCCCTATCCTAGCAACATTATATTCACCAAATTAACCTTGATATACCACTTATCATCACGTCTCAAGTACCTATAGATAGTACATTAAAACAATATATTAAAACTAATAACAGATAAAAAGATGATCGTCTTAGATCATCTTTTTATCTGTTATTACTTCTTCTTTGTCTATTCTAAGTTCAGATGTTTTTTTAAAATATAGTCTGTACCTATGAAAAGTAATATATTTAATATAATATTTCCTATTAGAACTGTTGTTATTATTATAATGTCTTCACTTATATAGGTTGGATATAGCATGCGGGATAAAATCACAGTAATCCACTGAATCGCAGTACTTAAGATGAAGAAGGCTACAAATGATATAATCCCCCTATGTTTATTAAACTTTGGTAACTGTGCTGTTGCTAAAGACAGATAAATCATTAATATAAAGCCAATATAACTCATTAATCCAACAAACGGCATCTGTATAATGATCCATATTCTATCTCCAAAGAAATCTTGCTGAAGTAAATATTGTATTTCTAACAGTATTCTATTAAATTCTAAAATAAAATTTTGATCTACTACTAATATAGTAAAAGATAGAAGTGCAGCGATGCCGCTTACTATGGTCCATACAACTGATGTTATGAGCTTAGATACAATAAGCTTTGTTGGACTAACAGGCAAGGTAAACATAAGATAGCCTTCATCAGATAATAAATTTTTATTAAACCGTTGTACTATTCCTATAATAGTAAGTACGCCTAGAGCTATAAACAAACTTACTAAAACTATAACTGTTAAATTAAATGCTAGTTCAATGTTAACTAGCCTAAATAACCTATTCACAATTGATACTAGTAATATGGCAATATATATAGGTATAAATATCCTGGCAGTCGCCTTAAATTCATATTTTAAAAGATTTCTTAGCATACGAATACCTCCCTGAACAATGCATCGATCGACTTGCCTCTTTCTTCTCTAATGTCATCTACACTGCCCTGTAACACAATATTTCCTTGTGATAAAAACACAATATCATCACAAATATTTTCTATTTCCTGAATTAGATGTGTAGCTAAAAGAATAGAGCTTTGATTTGTATAGTTTTTTATAATTGTCTTTAGGATATAGTCTCTTGCAGCAGGATCCACTCCGCCTATTGGTTCATCTAAAATATAGAGATCCGCTGCTCTTGACATTACAAGTATAAGCTGTACTTTTTCTTTTGTTCCTTTTGACATTGTTTTGAGACTGGAATTTTGATCTATTTGTAGTCTATCTATCATATCTATGGCTTTATTCATATCAAAATCATTATAAAAATCTTGAAAAAAAGCTAATAAGTCTTTTACTTTCATCCAATCATTAAGATAAGTTCTTTCGGGTAAGTAAGAAATGATTTTTTTTGTTTCAATACCAGGAAATTTCCCGTTAATCTTTACCTCTCCTGTAGTTGGCTCAATAAGTCCATTAATTAGCTTAATCATAGTACTTTTTCCACTGCCATTGGGGCCAAGAAGCCCCACTATTCTTCCCCTTGGAATAACTAAATTGATATTCTTAAGAGCTTCTTTACTGCTATATACTTTACTCACACCTTGTAGTTCTAATATATCTCCCATCTACTTTTCCTCCTCCAAAAATACTTTAATACCCTCTACTAACTCTTGTCTGCTATATCCGAGCTCTAATAAAGTCATAGAAAATTTATTGATCTTTTGATGAGCTGCACTTAGTCTCATGTCTCTTATCAATGTAATAAGTGTATTCCCATATAAATCATTTATAGGTTCTACATCTCTCATCTACTATTCCTCCCCTAAAAATAGAGTAACGATCTCTATTAATTCCTTCTTGCTATATCCAAGTTGCAGAAGTGTTGTTGTAAGCTCATTAATTTTCTGATTTGCAAAGTCTTTTCTCATCTTTTTAATAAGCTCTGTGTCATCAGTTACATAACGCCCACTTGTACGCTGACTAAATACTAATTGTTCTCTTTCTAGTTCTGCTAGCGCTCTTTGCATTGTATTAGGGTTAACTCCAGCTTCTTCTGCTAAATCTCTAACTGAATCTAATTTTGAACCAATTGGCATCATACCAGATATAATTCTAAGCTTGAGTTCATCGACTAACTGGATATATATTGGTTTGCTGTTATCAAACTCCCATGCCACTGTATCAACTCCTTATTGTATTAATTAACTAATACAATAATACTCTTATAAGCATCAAATGTCAATAAACTTTAGCTTGCTTTTTTTATATTATTTAAAATACTTGATATTAGCTTATCTAAATGAGATGATATAGATATATTTATGTATAAAATAATTCATTGTTTACTAGCTGAGTAAAGGGAGGTACTATGTGAAGGATTATACTTTAAACTTAGAGGTCTTAGAAGGTGTTTACTGTATTTGCAAAGGATTACCAGACTATATTATCAATGAGCTACAATTTAAGAGCGACTTTTTCTCTCTTACAAAAACCAGTGATGAAGTTTCTGTAGTATGTAACCAACAAGTAATTGCAACCGATACTATAAAAAGCATAGAAAAAGACTGGAAAATTTTAAAAGTGAGTGGCGTTTTAGATTTTTCACTAATTGGCATACTAGCAAAGATAAGTAGAATACTTGCACAAGTATCTGTAAGCATCTTTGTTTTATCAACTTACGATACCGACTATATACTTGTCAAAGCATCTAAATTAGTTATCGCTGCTCAAGCACTAGAACAGAGTGGACATAGTGTTAAATTCCTTTAATTTTATGTTTTAATGATTTAAACTATAATCTATATATGATATGATAATTACAAGTCATGCTTAATATAAGGAGGCTAATTAATGCATAGTTTTTATAATCTAAATCCAAATCATAATACTGCAGCATCAGAGCATTCAGTGAGTGTCTCTCTTGATTTAAATACACCATTATCTAATGATGAATTCTATAAGTTATTTGATGAGTACTGTGTAAGTCCTAATGAAAAAAATCAAAATATCTTAGGCACCCATCTTAATAAAATGAGTTATTTATTGGGTATTATTTCTGATAATGTAAATACTAATCAAATTACCATAAAAAAAGGTGATGATCTTAAATTTTTAATTTGCTCAACTGATAACAGAGAGGTATTTTTACCTGTCTTTACGACTGATGAGGAGTTAAATGCCTGGTATCCTGAAACCATAAGTACTTTAACAGTTCCTGCCGCTTGGCTTTGGAAATTTGTTCTGGGTCAGAAAAATTATGAGGGTATCCTTATTAATCCTGCCGGTATTGCCTGGCCTATTAATCTCCAGCATATTCAATCACTCCTTAACGATATGGTATAATATATTTAACATAACTTTTCTGGAGGCTGTAGATGAAAAAGATTGTTTCTTCTTCTAAAGTTTTAAAAATTACTAACTTTATGCAATTACTAATACTTGGAGCATGTTTTTATATTTTTTCTTCTAAAATACCTATGCTTCCTTGGTATTCTCCATTAACAAGTTATATACTTCTCCATCTTATTATTTTATTGAGTATACAGCTCATTATTTTTTTTTATGCTTGGTTTATGCGTGAAAAGTATATAGTATTTCATGTACCTATGCAAATAGGTATGATTAATATACTTCTTATTTTATCTATGTTTTTTATTAGTATAGTAAGTATACTTCTTTTTAATATACTTACTATATTTTGTACTTTTATAGAAATAGCTTTATTGATTTACCTTTTGCGTACTGTGCTCAATTTACCTAATTCTAATGAATAAATGACCTAACTTTTAGGTTTAAAACTTTTATATGCAAGGATGTGACCTATTTGAAAGATATTTTGCTAGATCTACAGACGCTTATTAATAAGGCAACTTTAGATTATAAAAACCGTACCTGGCTACGCTATGATATTTATTGTACTCAGTTTAATAAACTTTTATCTTTGGCTTCCCACTATAGAGAAATCAATATATCACCTATAGAAATTGCTTCTTCTCAATCCCTACATAACAGGCAGGGTTCTTATGAGGCCTATGACATGCTGGCAGAACGCGTTAAATTAAAAGAGGTAGTTGATAAAGCAACATCTCTTCTCGAAAAATTAAATACTTTTTCTCCATCAGTACCAATGACAGCTATTGATACTATAAGTGATGTTGAATTGGTATGTAACAACTTTTGTTCTGTGGTTAGAGAACTTCGTAGACGTTCAGATCATGGTACTGTTTTAGATATTGATACTGACGGAGATATTCTTTATTTGCTTAAAGCTCTGCTCCGTTTATATTTTGATGCTGTTTATGAAGATACCAACCAATCATATGATCTTAATAAGTGTAGATCACTTCTCATACCACGAGAGAAAATTGCGCTTATAGTTAAAAAGACACATAGAAGCTCTACTGATAAAGAGCTGCTAAATGATTTTCTACAAGCAATAAACAGTTATAGTCAAACTAGTGACTATACTACACTCTTTTATTTTATTTATGACCCGGAACTACGCATTTCACAGCCTATCTATTTAGAAAACCAACTCATACTTTTAAATAATAGTCCGCTTACTGTTAAGATATTTATTAGACCGTTAAGTTAATATAGATTTCACATCTTTAATTTTTAGGTTATTTTTAGCAATAATTAACAAAAGAGGTATGTAGTAATCTACATACCTCTTTTGTTAATCGCTTTTTGTAATGCTTGTTGTTCTTCTTCTGATAATGTATAAGTTGATTTTGCATCTTGTATTGGCTTTGCATAAGTATAAGAACCATCTCTGCTATAGATACCATTTAATACAACCCCATCATTTTGCTGGTCTAACAGTGCTATAGCAAATGATAAATCTGCTCCAGTATTAGCAATAGCCTTATATCTTACAACCCCAACTTTTTGTATGCACTGTGACTGTATATCCTCTATCTCTTTAATCTTCGTAAAAATATCTTTTTCATTTTGAAGTAAAATATTAAGTTTTTTAGTGTACTGTACTAATAATTCTTCTAAATCCACATCTTCTTTAGACATAAACTTCTCATATCGCCTTTGAATTTTTTTCATTTTGCTATAATTCACAATGAGCAATATAAATAGTATTAATGTAAATACTGATAGACCCAGTACTATATATAATAAATAGTTATTTAATAATAAAATCATCTCTTCCATCGATTTTAACCAGCTTCCTTTATTGTAATTATTATATTAAAAACGCATTGCATTATTAAATTATTAATCATCATAATATTATTACTGCTGTTTTCTTAGTGATTAATATTCATAAGCTCTATAATTCTAGATAGTTCATCTTCAGAATAATACTCTATTTCTATTTTTCCTTTTTTAGCACCCTTAGAAATAGTTACTTTCGTTCCTAATATTTTTTGTAGGTTTTCTTGTATCTCTCTATAGAACGGATTATACGTAGGCTTATCTTTAGGAGATGCCTTATCTTTAGTTAATAATAATTGAATATATTTTTCGGTTTCTCTTACACTTAGTCTTTTCTCAACAATAAGATCAGTAACTTGTTTTTGGCTCCTAATATCACTTATTCCAAGTATTGCCCTTGCATGGCCAAAACTAATCGCTTCTTCTCTTAATTTTTCTTGTACATAAGGTGTAAGTTTTAGTAATCTCATGATATTAGCCACAGAAGGCCTGCTTTTACCCACCTTATCTGCTACTTCTTCTTGCGTCAAGTCAAATCTTTCCATAAGAAGACTATACGCACATGCAAGCTCCATAGCATTTAAATCTTCTCTTTGGATGTTTTCAACGAGTGCAACTTCTAATGTTTGTTGATCACTAAAGTCTTTTATAATTACTGGTATTTCAGTGAGTCCTGCCATTCTTGATGCTCTATAACGTCTTTCACCTGCTATTATTTCATATCTTCCGCCTTTTTCTCTTACAATAAGTGGTTGAAGTATGCCATGTTCTTTAATAGATACACTGAGTTCATGTAACTCTTCTTCACTAAATTTTTTTCTAGGTTGTCCAAAATTTGGATCTATTTCATTTATGTCAACCTTTTTGATACCTATATTACTTTGCTCTCCTGCTGTTAATACTTCATCAGATAAAAGTGCGTTTAATCCTTTTCCTAATCCTCTTTGTTTCATTATTATTGATTCCTTTCTATAAACTCCATCGCAAGTTGTCTATATTGTTCTGTTCCTTTAGATTTTGCATCGTAGCTAATACAAGACATACCAAAACTAGGTGCCTCGCTCAATCTAACACTTCTAGTAATTTTAGTATTATATATAATACTCCTAAAGTGATTTTGAACTTCCTTCACAACTTGAAATGAAAGATTTGTTCTGCTATCATACATGGTAAATAATATGCCTTCTAGAACTAATTTAGGATTAGTATTTTTCTTAACCAAACCTATTGTTTGAACGAGCTGCGAAAGACCTTCTAATGCATAATACTCACATTGCATAGGTATAAGTACTGAACTTGATGCTGTTAATGCATTGATTGTAAGTATATTGACCGCTGGTGGACAATCTATAAATATGTAATCATAGTCTTTTTTTAAAGAATCTAATTGTGTTTTTAATATAAATTCTCTCTGCTTAGTATTTACAAGTTCAACTTCTGTCCCCGCTAAGTTCATATTTGAAGGAACAACATCTATATTTTCTTGCTGAGCTTGTTTAATAACGGTTTTGATAGGTTCATTATTTACTAATACATCATAAATTGTTGATTGTACTTGATTTTTTAATATACCACATCCACTTGTAGCATTTCCTTGGGGGTCTATATCAACTATCAGTACTTTATAATTTTGTTCTACTAGAGCCGCTGCTAAATTGATAACAGTAGTTGTTTTCCCTACTCCCCCTTTTTGATTAACAACTGCAACTATTTTACCCATAAATTTCTCCTTTGTTGTTCTTTCTCTTAAGTAGAGTATATCATATACTTCTTTTTTAATAAACCAATTTTCTTTTTATAATTTATAATTCATGTATATTTTTTTTATTTCTTAATATATTTATTACATATGTCCTATCTAGAAATAACTTTAAAACTTAGGTTATTCATGGAGTAAAACTGTTTCTAAGAATAATTTTACATTAAATACTATCGTTAATATGTAAAGTTTTATAATGTGAACTCTATATAATCTTCAAATTGTTTCACGTGGAACAAAAGAAAGGAGGCATAATGTTTAAAACATCAAAAATTATTTATAATATACTACAAGTTTTAACTATTACATACATCATATATTTTCTAATATTCATAATACACCACTTTTTCATCCCAAATATAGGCGAACTTACTATAGAATCCTTATCGGATTCAAAAGATCCTGAAATAAAAGAAATTACGGTTAGTTGCGAAAAAGCACCTTCTAAATACTATATCTTTATATATGAAGAAGACGAAAAAAACAATTGGATATATTTTGTCCATCAAGCCTATGATAAAAACAGACAAGCAATTGCCGATAAATTTCTTCCTAAAAAAACTATGAAATATGTATTATTTGAAGGTAACAAAAAAAGTTCATCTTTCCAATTTCAAATCAAGCCCAAATATCCTATAAGTTATATCGCTAGAAAAAGAAGTGTCTTTCATGCTATATACTTAGTACCTTATAAAATATATCCCTTTCCTGAATTTTACTACTGTAAACATAGTATATTTTATATTGATGCCTTAAAATAAGAGGAGAGCAAAATGAAATACATATTGATATTTGGTGTAATTCTTCAAAGTCTGCTATATGTTTATAAAAATCAAGAAGAATATGAACCTTTCTATATATTTAAATGCATGATTTATCTTTTTATTAGCACTATACACTCTGTAATAATCATGCTGAAACTTCCACTCGGCGCCTGCCTAATGAGCTTTATTTACTTAATAGATAAAAAAAATCATGCAATAAAACTTAGGCTGATTGCCAGTGGCATTATTATAGTTATATTAAGCAGCCTAAGTTATGAAGATATAAGTTCACCTATTCAAAAATTATATCTCTATAATATTAAACCTGATGTAACCTATATTGAAGTCTATACTAACAATAATGTAAATAATAAGTATTTATTTAGCATAAAAGATAAATCAGATATCAATCAATGGATAAGCATATTAAAAGCAAGTTCTCCCTATACATCATGGAACTATAAAGTACTACCTCAAGATCATGGTTACCTCATTAAGCTTCATTATCCATCTAAAATCATACCTATTACGACTACCTCGTATACTCCAAATTTACCTAATGTTTTTATCGGCAATAATTATATTTCTTATACTAATACATCACTGCCTGATTTAATTAACGCATATTTTAATGTCAAACCCTTATCACTCAAAATACTATCTACTGATGTGGAAATAAAAGACACAAGTATCCTCACTAATTTATGGGAAGAATTACTTTGGGGTAAGGAAATTCTTAATCCTAATCTTAATTTACCACTTATTGAAGGCAAATTAAGCCTTAGTAAAGATTATGAAATAGATATAAGTTTTTCAAATAATTTTAGTTATGCTAGATTTAATAATAACCATGTCATTAAAATCTCTGATTATCTTAGTAATAAACTTAATGAACAATATATACTTTCTAGCTTAAATATTGTAAATACCTTGACTGAATATGCTCCCGTACATATTCATACACCTCAAAAAAACACACTAAATTATTCAATAGAATTAGATGAGGGCAGAAGATATCATGGTTTATATGCAAATAATGAGATCCAAAACACTAAAACCCTGCTACATAATGTATCCTCAGCTAATAGTGAGTACTTTATTTTAAAAAATCCTTATATATTATTGTTAGATGAGAAACTTCCTTCTCAATATTACTTAATGCTTATTAATCAAAATATACCTAATAAACATCGCTATGTAGAAAAAGGCAAAAATATTATTCCAAGCTCTATTGCACTATGTCCTCAAAATACTAAATTCACGTATACTATTAATAATGAAGATTCATCTACTCTGTATCTAGTTAATAATTATTATGATTCACCTATTGTAGTAGCAAATGGAGATATTTTAGATTCTCTATTCTTATCAGAAAAATATATTGTCTATTCACTTCTTATTGATTATATAAATTTACTGTGCATTTATGATACAAGTTTATCTAAAACAGTAAAATATATAACAATTCCAGGCAACGTACATATGATAAGAGTAGAAAATAATACAATTGTTTTTTCTGTTCAAAATGAAGATAAAAACATATTAAAAGAGGGTATATTTATAATAGATGATACCTTAAAAATCAAAAAAATAGAGTGAGTACTCCATATCAATTGGAGTACTTACTCTATTTAGTAATAGATTTACCATAAATATTTCATATTTTAAAGTTAAACCATGATATTTAATATGAAATTATTCTGATAAACAACTTTATAGTAATAATAAGTTAAATTTAAAAGTTGTTTATCTATATCTCAGCATTAACTAGTGTGACTCATATGTCTTGGAGTATATATGCTTAGTACATTAGATACAACAGAAATATCTAATGGCAGACTAGGCCCATGTTCACCATCAATATCTGTTCCGTATGATTTATCAATTGAACCGTTCTTTATAGATAGATTATTTGTTTTAAAGTAAATAACATTAGGATTATTTAAATGTTCTCCTTGTAATACTTTAAAAAATAAAGGTGGTATATCATAAAAATAAATATCTTTAAAACAAACAATGTCAAACAAACCATCACATACATCCGCTTCATTGGCAAGTTTCATAAATCCACCTGCTCCTTTTCCATTAAAAACAAGTACTAAAAAAAACTTATTACTAAAAGACTCTTTAGTCGTCATAACTTCTAAATTCATAGCTTCATAATGATTAATAGCATCTAATCCTTTAACGTAATATGCCAGCTTGCCAAATTGGTTTTTAATATTTACATTAGTTGATTGTGAAATAGTACTAAAAGCACCCATACTGCAAACATTAATAAAAAATTTATCATTAGCCTTTCCCACATCAACATGCTTTAAATAGTTATCAGCTATTAAATCTAAAGCTAAAGGTAATTTACTCGGAATTCCTAACGTATGCGCAAAATCATTAGCCGTTCCAAGAGGCAGAATTGCTAAAGGTATATTTAATTTTTTTTTCATCATGCCATTCACACACTCGTTGACAGTACCATCTCCCCCTGAAACGATCATCATATCTAAGTTAAGATAATCAACCTTATCTATGATATACCTTTCAATAGATCCAGCAAATTTACTTCTATATACCTTTAAATTATATCCCATATCTTGAACTCTAGATGTAATATAGTCAAGATTTAATAAAACTTCTCTCTGTCCACAACAAGGATTATATAGTAAAAGAGCCTCTTTATTCATTAAACATCCCCTTATCTAGATTTATAAAAGATATATATTATGTAAACTTAAAGAGAAACACTATTGTTTCTCAGAATGATTTCAAATCACATATTACTTTGAATAACTAAAATATGAAGATGTGAGATCTATGATAAAATATATCTTACTTTATATTATCTCCTAAATAAGCTATTTTATTTAATAATACTCAAGTGTAAAAAATAGGATTAAAAAAGTGCATAAAGCATTAAAAAACTTTGCTCTATACACTTATAATCTTACATCTGTAATGGTGCATCTATACCTAATAAATATAAGGCATTCTTAATCGTATATTTTGTAGCTGCTACAATAGCAAGACGTGAATTTTTAACATTTTCATCTTCTACTAAAATAGGATTATCATGATAAAATTTATTAAATGCTTGTGCCAAATCAACTGCATATCTTGCAATATAAGAGGGCTCATAACCTGCAGCTGCTGATTGGATAACTTCACTAAATTCTGCAAGTTCCTTAACTATTCCTACTGTAGCATCATCTGAAATTATATTGTAGTCGATCTTAAAATGAGGTATGTTATTTAAATCCAATCCAGCCTTTTTAAGTACGCTACATGCTCTCGCGTGAGTATATTGTACATAAGGTCCTGTTTCTCCATCAAAGTTCAGTACACGCTCCCACGAGAACTGAATATCTTTAATAATGTTATTATACATATCATCAAAGATAACAGCTCCAATACCTACCTTCATAGCAACTTCCTCTTTATTTGGAAGTTGTGGATTCTTTTCTTCAATAATAGATTTGGTCTTATCCACAGCCTCCTTTAAGATATCTTCTAAAAAGATAACATTACCTGCACGTGTGGATAACTTGCCACCTTCCATGCTTACCATTCCAAAAGGCACATGCACTAAATCTTTAGACCAATCATACCCTAATTTTTCGATAACTTTAAACCATTGTGCAAAATGCAGATTTTGTTGAAGTGCAGTAACATAAATACACTTCTTAAAGTCATAGCTATCTTTACGATATTTTGCTGCCGCAATATCACGTGTTGCATATAAGGAGCTCCCGTCATTTTTTGTAATAAGACAAGGCGCCATATTTTCATCATCTAAACGTACAATTTTTGCACCTTCACTTACTTCTATAAGCCCTTTTTCTTCAAGTTCTTTAACTGCTATATCCATTTTATCATTATAAAAGGCTTCACCATTATAACTATCAAAAGTAACGCCCAGCATATTGTAAACTCTTTGGAATTCATTTAAACTTACTTCTTTAAACCATTTCCAAAGTTCAAGAGCTTCTCTATCTCCTTTTTCCATTTTTGTAAAATAATCTCTTGCTTCTTGATCCATTTCTGGATTTTCTTTAGCTTCATCATGAAATAACACATAAATTCTAAGAAGTTCTGAAATACCTTTTTGCTCTATTTCTTCCTTACTAGAATACTTTTTATAGGCTACAATTAACTTACCAAACTGTGTACCCCAGTCTCCTAAATGATTAACACCAATACACTTATAGCCTAATGCTTCATGTATACGGTATAGGCTATGTCCTATAACGGTTGAACGAAGATGGCCTACATGGAAAGGCTTTGCTATATTAGGAGAAGAATAATCAATAACGATGTTGCCTTTATCCTTCTGACTCGCTAGTCCATAATCTTTTCCTTGACTTAATACTTCATTTAATACTGCTTCTACTAATAAAGTCTTATTTATAAAAAAGTTAACATATGCATTAACACTTTCATGCTTAGCAATAAATGCGACTTCTCCTATATGATCAGATAGCTCTTTAGCTATTATTGGCGGTGCTTTTCTAAGTTCTTTGGCAAGTTTAAAACAAGGAAATGCATAGTCTCCCATATTTGTATTAGAAGGAATCTCCAACATGCCATATATTTCTTCTTGAGATAAGCTGCTTAACTTATCACTTAAAAGCTTCGCGAGCTCTAACTTAAAATTTCTCATTTAATTTTCTCCTCTATCTGTATTATTTCTCTTTAATATTAATGATTCTCAGAGTAATTTCACATCACATATTATTGGGAAAAACTAAAATTTTAGCATGTGAAATCTATATTATTATATTTTATCAAATATTTAGCCTATAGCAAGTTAATAAATTATAAACTAGTTATTTTATGTCTATCTTTAAATTATGTACTAGATAAATTATATTTAAACCTTTTTATAACTAAAAACAGCTATTATACTACTAAATTAAGTATATTAGCTGCTTAATGATTAATTTATAGGTATCTTAATTCTAATCTCATAACCATCTGGCTGTTCTTTCATTGTATATTTAGCATCAATACCTGATTTTTGGATCATATCAACTGCTTGTGTAATTGTATTAGTAACAAGTCGTATATCTTTTATGTAAGATTTTACTTTTTGAGTAGATTTGTGCTTAATCATGTTTTCTTTTGTAAGTTCAACCAGCATTTGCTCAATAAGTTGTTCAGTCCTCTTAACATTTAAATCTTGTTTAACTATTTTCTCAATGGCTATGAGCTGCGCACTTTCATCTGGTAGTTTCAAGAGCGCTCTTGCATGCCGTTCAGTTAAATTATTTTCTAAAAGCATTTTTTGAATAAGTGGCGTTAACTTTAAAATTCTTAACTTATTTGCAACCGTAGATTGGTTTTTCCCAAGTGTATTTGCAAGTTCCTGTTGCGTGTAGCCATAGTCTTGCATAACAGTATAATAAGCTTGACTTTCTTCTAAAAAATTAAGATTCTCACGCTGTAAGTTTTCTATAAGGGCAAGTACAGCACTGTCTTTAGTTGTAACTTCTACTATTACTGCAGGTATTGTTTCAAGGCCAGCAAGCTTAGATGCTTTTAATCTTCTCTCTCCTGCTATTAATTCATAAGAATTTCCTATCATTCTTACAGTGATAGGTTGCATAAGTCCATGTTCTAAAATAGAATTTGCTAGTTCCTGAAGGGCGGCATTAGAAAATACCTTTCTAGGTTGATAAGGATTTGGCCTAACACGGTCTACTGGGATTAATTCTATTTTTAAATGTTTTTGCATTTGTTACTGCTCCCCTCTAAGACAACAATTTTTGCTAAAATTTAGTATATCATATTTTTCCCAAAAAAACTATAATTACGCTCTAAATTTATATAAATCAAGATAAAAATATACTATATACCAATGAAATAAAGTCATTTTACAACTTATTTAGACCTAGAGGCATCTTAGTAGGTTCTCCAGCTTTTCTTGGATATTTTAGTGCTGTCGATTTTACTTTTTTTATTTTTGCTATACGATGATTAAGATCCGTTTCTGGTACTGCTGCATCTATTATTTCTTCTAACGTTGCGCCTAATATTTCTAAAGCTTTTTTTCCTTGCTGAAGTTCCTCATCCAGCCTTTGTCCCTTAAGTGCAATCAAGTAACCACCAAGTTTAACAAAAGGTATCGTATACTCACTCAGTACTGCAAGATGAGCTACAGCTCTCGATGCACATACATCAAATGCTTCTCTATACTGTTTTTGTTTTCCTAAATCTTCAGCTCTTTGATGTACACAAACTACTCCCTCTAATCTTAACTGCATAATAACTTCTTCTAAAAAAGTTAATCTCTTTTTTAAAGAATCAACTAAAGTAACCTTAATATGAGGAAAAGCTATTTTGATAACAAGACCAGGAAAACCTGCACCTGTCCCAATATCTATTAATGTTTTAACTTGCGCCATATCTAGGGCTTTATTAATCGTTAAACAATCTAAGAAATGTTTCGTAATAACTTCAAAGTCTTCAGTAATAGCTGTTAGATTCATTTTTTGATTCCACTCTAAGAGCAGTATTTTATATAGCATAAACTGATCTATTTGAATTTCACTAAGAGATATTCCCAGCGTATAAGCACCATCAAATAATAACTTTCTTTCATCCATTTTCTAGCCTCTTTCTTATGATTCCACGTTCTTATTATTTCTTCTTTTCTGCTCCAAATAAACTAAAAGTACTGAAATATCTGCTGGTGATACACCCGATATGCGTGATGCTTGACCAATAGATATAGGTCTAATTTGTTTAAGTTTTTGTTTAGCTTCTATTCTTAAGCTATACACTTCATCATAATCTATATCATCAGGTATTAGTTTACGTTCAAGTTTCTTAAACTGCTCAACTTGTTTAAGCTGTCTTGAAATATATCCTTCATATTTAAGTTCTATCATCACCTGATGAATAATATCTTTTGGAAGTTCTGGCCTTGTTTGATCTACTTCTTTAAAATCGTCATACTCAAGCTCTGGCCTCTTTAAAAGTTCCGATAAAGCCATGCCCGATCTTAAAAGTGTACTTTGTTTATCATTAAGTATATCTTGGACCTTTTGACTAGTCCCTACATAAGCATTTTTCAACCTAATAAGCTCCTCGTCTATAGCCTGTCTTTTAGCCAGAAACTTTTGATACCTTTCTTCTGATAAAAGCCCCGCTTTATAACCTTTTTCAGTAAGCCTAAGATCTGCATTATCTTGTCTTAAAAGCAACCTATATTCTGCTCTTGAAGTCATCATACGGTACGGTTCTTTTGTACCTTTAGTCACTAGATCATCAATTAAAACACCTATATAACCTTCTGATCTATCTATAATCATTGGCTCTTTATGATTAACTTTAAGTACTGCATTAATACCAGCTATTAACCCTTGAGCTGCAGCTTCTTCATAACCTGAACTACCATTCATTTGCCCCGCACTAAAAAATCCTTCTATAGATTTAAACTCTAAAGAATGTTTTAGCTGCTGAGGGTCTATACAATCATATTCTATAGCGTATCCAATTCTCATAATTTCTACATTTTCAAGGCCTTTAATAGATCTTAACATCGCAAACTGTACTTCTTCCGGAAGTGAAGAACTCATACCTTGTACATACATTTCCGTTGTATTTTCACCTTCTGGCTCTAAAAATATCTGATGTCTTTCTTTATCAGCGAATCTAACAACTTTATCTTCAATCGATGGGCAGTATCTAGGTCCTGTTCCTTCAATAACACCAGCATAAAGGGGTGAACGATGAAGATTATCTCGAATAATTTGATGGGTTTTTTCATTTGTATAAGTTAAATAACATGGAAATTGCTCTCTTTTTATATCTTCTTCTTTATTTTCGAAAGAAAAAGGGACGATTATTTCATCTCCATGCTGTGGTTCCATCTTACTAAAATCAATTGATCTTGCATCAACACGAGCAGGTGTTCCTGTTTTAAAACGTCTAAGCTCTATACCTAGCTTTTTAAGCGATTCACTAAGTTCGCTTGCAGTTTTAAGCCCATTAGGTCCTGTATATTCTATACATTCTCCTGTAAGGCATCTAGAACGTATATAGGTCCCTCCAGCAAGTATAGCAGCGCTACACTCATACACTGCACCTCTATTAGTTACGACACCGACAATCTTTTGATCCTCTACTAAAATATCTACTATCTCTTGCTGTTTAATATAAAGATTTTCAGTTTGCTCCAAAATACGTTTCATAGTACTGGTATATTTTAACTTATCAGCCTGTGCTCTAAGTGAATGAACGGCCGGTCCTTTAGCAGTATTTAACATACGAGATTGAATATAGGTTCTATCTATATTCTTTCCCATTTCACCACCAAGTGCATCAATTTCTCTAACTAAATGCCCTTTTGAAGTTCCTCCAACATTAGGATTACATGGCATCATTGCAATACTATCTAAAGACATAGTAAATAGAACAGTCTTTTTACCCATGCGAGCTGCAGCAAGTGCCGCTTCACAGCCAGCATGTCCTCCTCCTATTACTGCTATATCTATTTTTTCTGCAGTGTACGTCATCTTAATCTCCTACTTTCCTAAACAAAATCTGCCGAATAATTCATTAATGATTTCATCCTTTAATGCTTCTCCTACTATCATACCTAAATGCCCATAAGCATCATGCAAATCTATTGCAAGACAATCTTCCGGAAGCCCAAGTTCAATAGCTTCAATTACTTTATCTAAACTTGTAATTGCGTGAAGGAGTGACTCTTTCTGTCTTCTATTAGATAAAGTTACCCCGCCTGCTATAGATACCTGCCCTTTGACTACAAAATTTTTCATTGCCACCTTAAGCGCATCCAGTCCTTTTTGCTTTTTTGCAGATATATAAACTATTTCCCCTTCAAGTAAATACTTATTAATTATTTCTTGGGAAATATGGTTTCCAAGATCAGTTTTATTAAGAACAAAAAATAATTTTTTATCTTTTACTTGACGTAAAATTTCTAAATCCTTTTCTGTAACTCCTTCATTACTATCTATGAGAACTAAAACTAAATCAGCCTCCTCAATAGATGTTTTTGATTTCTCAACCCCTATTTTTTCTACTATATCTTCTGTTTCTCTGATTCCAGCTGTATCTAATAATAAAAAAGGTACCCCTTCTATATTTAAATATGCTTCAACGACATCTCTTGTAGTACCTGGAATATCTGTAACAATTGCCTTATTCTCTTCAAGTAAAGCATTTAATAAAGAAGATTTGCCAACGTTTGGCCTTCCCACTATGGCTGTCTTTACCCCTTCTCTTATCATTTTTCCAGTATCTGCTGTTTTAAGCAAGATGCGTAGTTTATCAAGTAATTCCTTTAACTCTTCTTCAAAATCACTGGTAATAGGCTCATCCATATCATATTCTGGATAATCTATAGATACCTCTATTCTGGCTATTATTTGAATTAACATATCTTGATATATCTTAATTTGTTTTGATAACTTTCCTTCCAATTGTCCAACTGCTTGAGATAATGAAAGCTCAGTTTTTGATTCTATAATATCCATAATTGCTTCTACTTGTGCAAGATCTATGCGACCGTTTAAAAAAGCACGTTTAGTAAACTCACCTTGATCTGCAAGTCTTGCTCCAGCTTTAATAAGCTCCATGAGTACACAATTAAGCGGAACTGGGCCGCCATGACAATTTATTTCAATAACATCTTCCCTAGTAAATGTTTTCGGCCCCTTCATCAGCATAACAAGTACTTCATCTAAAACATTACCCTCCAAACTTACTATATGTCCATAGGTAATTGTATGAGATGCTGTATCTAAAAGAGATTTTTTACTACCAGCGCGAAATATTTTATTAACTATAGGAATAGTATCATTCCCACTTACTCTAATAATACCTATTCCACCTATTCCTATGGGTGTAGAAATAGCAGCTATAGTATCATCAAATATCATGATATTCATCCTTTCTAAAAAAAAACCCAGTATAAACTGGGTCTATCTATACGATCTATTTTGATAAGTCGGACTTATAACTACTCTTCTAAAAGGTTCTCTTCCCTCACTATGAGTTTTTACTATTTTACTATCTTGAAGCGCAGCATGAATAATTCTTCTATCATATGGATTCATTGGCTCTAATATAATAGGTTTTTTAGTTTGCTGTGCTTTTTTACTAAGTTTATAGGCAAGCTTTCTAAGTGTTTCTTCTCTTCTAGCTCGATAATTTTCAGTGTCTACCATTACTTTAATATATTCTTCTCTTTTTTTATTAGCAATGATATTAACTATATACTGTATAGCATCTAAAGTCTCGCCTCTTTTTCCTATTATAATCCCCATATTATTACCCTCTATACTTATAGAGATTCTGTTATTATTGACAACCTTAGATTTAATTGTACATTCAACAGACATTTCCTTTAATAATTTATATAAGAAATCCTCTGCAAGATTTATAACCTCTGTAAGCTCTTGTGGCGTTACAACTACTGCATCTTCTGAATCTTTTTTAGTCTCTTTTTTTATTTCTTTTTTAGGTACTGCTGACTTTTCAATAACTTTAACTGGAGATTCAAGTAAATCAATATCTACTTTAGCTTCTTCTTTAAGTGTTACTTTTACTTTAGCTTCTTTTGCACCAAAACCTAATAAACCTTTTGAACCTTTTGATATAACTTCAATAATCACTTCATCAGTACTAGCACCTAATTCTATAAGTGCTTCTGTTATAGCTTCATCAACAGTTCTTCCAACTTTTTCTATGAACTTCATACGAATACCCCCAGGTTTTTTATAAATTTATTGTTTATTACTTTCATTTTGGATACTCTCATTCTCTTCAGTTGTTTTCTTCTGAACAGGTACTTTCTTAATGACCTTTTTCTTAACTAATTTTTTTGCCCTAGCCTCTTCTTCTCTTTCTTTTTTAATCTTTTCTTCAAGTTTTGCTTCTTGCTTAACTACTATTTTATTTACAAACCACTGTTGTCCCATCATAATAATATTACCAGAAATCCAATAAACAGCCAAGCCTATAGGCATAGTGTAAGAAAACATCCCTGTCATAACAGGCATCATGATATTCATAGTTTTCATCATTGATTCTGTAGTATTTACTTGCTTCGTACCGTCTGCATTGGTTGCCGACTGCTGCATAGCTGCAGAACTTGCCATTGTAATTTTAGAAAATATATACGTTGAAGCTCCTGCAATAAGCGGAACTAATAATGCAAGCCACATACCACCTTTAATCAGTAAAGATGGCGTATCTATTAAGTTAACCCCTAAAAATACTTCAAATTGCTCTTTAGCTTTTAACGTTTGTTCTAAAAGTGGTCTTGCATCTACATTCACTTGACTTAAGAATTCCTGCCATTGACTGCTATTTAAATGACTAAGGAAATTACCTAATTGATCGCTTTGCGTAATATCATATTCTACACGAGAAGTTGTCTGAACAGCTTTCTTAAAACCTTCTAATAGCTCCTGATAATTAGGAACATTACTTATTATCGTTTTTGCTATATTACTATACTGTTCACCAAGTATTCTAATATATCTTGCTGGTTCACGAAGTACATTAAATAATGCAATAATAAGCGGAAATTGAATAAGCAGTGGCAGGCAGCCTGCGAGTGGATTAATTTTATAAGTCTTATATAAGGCCTTCATTTCATTACTATATTGAAGCTGAGACTCTTGATCTTTTTTATTCTTATATTTATTTTGAATACGCTGCATTTCTGGCTGAAGTTTACTCATCCCACGAGAAGTTCTTTGTGAAGATAATTGAAGTGGTGTTAAAAGCAAACGTGTTACTAAAGTAAATATAACAATTGATATACCTAAAGTAGCTACTGGAGATACTGCTACAACTCCTTCAAATATAAGATTGAGCATTGCTCCAAAAAAATCATTAATAATTCCCATTCTAGTCCTCCTGATTTTTCTTATTATTTAATAAGACCTTTTTCTCTGGTACTGGGTCATACATTACAGGGTGGAAGGGATGACATTTTAAAATCCTCTTTATGCCTAAAAAAGTCCCTTTTAAAAAACCATGAATTTGTATAGCCTCATAAGTATATTGTGAACATGTTGGAACAAACCTACAATTGTTTCCAAGCATGGGTGATATCCCTCTTTGATAAAATCTTATAAGCATTAGTGCTACGCGTCTAGGTATTTCACTCACCTTTAATATCCTTTCTGTAGCAAATTATATCATATTATTTAAAAATTATATACAATTATCATATACTTTCTGCTGTTTTAATAGCTGAATAAGTGCTGATGCAATTTCATCATAAGAAGCGCCCTTTGCATTAGTTCTCGCAACAACAATAAAAATCCAGCCTTCACCTTGTACTTTTTCTTCATTTAGTCTATAACTTTCTCTAATCAGCCTAGTAACCCTGCTGCGTACTACACTATTGCCAACCTTTTTACTAACTGATATTCCTAATTTATTAACTTCATTATTAGTCTTATATTTATATAGAACTAAATACTTATTCGCAAAAGACTTTCCTTTTCTATAGACTAACCTAAACTCATAATTCTTTTTTAGTGATTCTGTATATTTCATCTAATGTACCTCTAAATTTACATAAGGCAAAACAAGGCCACAAATGCGGCCTTGTTCTATGCTGTTAGTTTGTTTCTACCTTTTGCTCTTCTTCTAGCTACTACTGCTCTGCCGTTTTTTGTTCTCATTCTTTTACGAAAACCATGTTCTTTACTTCTTTGACGTTTCTTTGGTTGAAAAGTCATTTTCATAGTGTGCACCTCCTTAATGAACAGAGTAATCACACAACACGCACATCGAATGATAAATTATTAATGAATAAAAACAATTTATCATCCTGCAAAAAAAAATCACACACAAATTATAAAAAATAAATAAGCACTATTCATAGTATAGAAGATTTGTAAATACTAGTCAAGCACTAGTTCCTATAATTTCTATATAAAATATGGTAACTTTATCATTTTTATTTAAACATTTATATCTATATCTATTAAACAACATATCCACACTTTTTTTGACTATTCTGCCTGTGGATATTTTTGTATAAAGGTTGCTTTTCCACAGGTAATTTGATATTATTAAATTACCTGTAGATAAGTTGTTAATTTAAATAAGTTATTCACATTCTGTTGATAACCTTGTGTATAACTTATATTTTTTCTCTTTTTTTTGTTTTTTTTACTAATATCTTCATATTTTTTGCCTGAATAGAATTATCCACAACTTGTTTATTCTCTTTATTCATCTAAAAAATATGTTTTATTTTACCATATATGTTGATTAAATTATTCACATGTTGACAATACTTGAATAACTTGTGTATAAATTGTGTGTTTAGGAGGATTGACAATGTCATCGCTATATGAAAAGCAATGGGGCGCTATTCTTAATATCATTGAAATTGAAACATCAAGTGTAAGTTTTAGCACTTGGTTTAAAAATACTCAAATAATTGATATACAAGATAATACTCTCATACTCGGTGTTAAAAATGAGTTTACTAAAGAAATTCTAAATACAAGATATTTAGAACTTATCCGTAATAGCGCACTCCAAATCTTAAATAAGGAGTATGCTATAAAATTTGTGCTTCCTAACGAACAAAGTAATATAGAAAAGAAAAATGCTAAGAAATCAGATCAGCTTCAAGATCCATTAAACAATCAAAGTACGCTTAATCCTAGGTATGTATTTGATAGTTTTGTAGTTGGTAACAGTAATCGTATGGCCCATGCAGCAGCACTCGCCGTAGCCGAGGCACCAGCAAGAGCCTATAACCCACTGTTTTTATATGGAGGCGTAGGACTTGGCAAAACCCATCTTATGCATTCAATTGCCCATTATATTTTGGATCAAAATCCTAATGCTAAAGTACTTTATGCATCTTCTGAAAAATTTACAAACGAGCTTATTAATTCTATTCGAGATGATAAAAATGAAAGCTTTCGTAATAAATATCGAAATATAGACGTCCTTCTTATAGATGATATTCAATTTATAGCTGGTAAAGAAAGAACCCAGGAAGAGTTTTTTCATACATTTAATACCCTTCACGAAGCTAATAAACAAATTATCATTTCAAGTGACAGGCCGCCTAAAGAAATTGAAACTTTAGAAGATAGGTTAAGATCACGATTTGAATGGGGACTTATTGCGGATATTCAAAGTCCAGATTTAGAAACACGAATAGCTATTTTACGTAAAAAAGCAGAAATCGAAAGTTTATCAGTGCCTGAAGACGTGCTTCTTTTTATAGCGAGAACTGTTATCTCTAATATTCGTGAACTTGAAGGTGCTCTTAATCGTATCCTGGCATTTTCTTCTTTAACGAACAAGCCTATAACCGTAGAGCTTGCTAATGAAGCGCTTAAGGATCTTATTTCCAAGGACAAGCCAAAAGTTATCACAGCTGAATATATTCAAGAAATTGTTGCGAGCTTTTTTCACTTAAAACAAGAAGAGTTAAAATCGTCTAAGAGAACCAGAAGTATTGCTTATCCAAGACAAATAGCTATGTACTTATGCAGGAAATTAACTGATTTATCGTTGCCTAAAATAGGTGAAAAATTTGGTGGTCGTGATCATACGACTATTATTCATGGATTTGAAAAAATCTCCAAAGAGTTACAAACTGACGTAGAGCTTTCTCAAATTATCAATGAACTTGAATCTAAAATAACGTCTAAATAGTGCTGTGTGTATCCCTGTGAACTTAAAGTTAACTATATGTGGATTAATTAAAGTATTTTTACAAATTGTTGATACTGTGGGTAACCTTGATATTTAACTCCACTTAATCCACATACATATATACATGCTTATTCAGAAGACTATAAAGCGTTTGTTTAGCTTATACACATTACCCACACCCCCTATTACTATAATTGCTAAATTAACTTTAATTATTGTATTGTTTTATCAGGAAGGAGATATCCACATGCATATCTATTGCAGGCAAGATATTTTATTAAATAGTATTAATACCGTACTAAAAGCTTGCTCAACTAAAACCACATTACCTATTTTAGAATGTATATTACTTAAAGCTTCTAATAATAAATTAACACTTGTGGGAAATAATCTTGAGCTTGGCATAGAAAGTACTATAGATGCAGAAGTTCAAGAAGAAGGATCTATTGCTTTAGAAGCAAAAATATTTTCAGAAATTATCAGAAAAATGTCGGGGGAAGTCATAGAGATTTCATCTAATAATAACTTTATGACGGCTATAACAACTGAAAAATCAAAATTTCAAATAGCTGGACAATCAGGAAAAGATTTCCCAGCTCTTCCTAATGTAGAAAAGCTTAACTCGTGTAAAATCGATCAGCTTACCTTAAAAGAGATGATTCGTCAGACTATTTTTTCTGTTGCACAAGATGAGACAAGGCCTATACTTACAGGAGAAATGCTGCAAATAAAGGATAACAATTTAAATATGGTTTCTGTAGATGGCTATCGTATTTCTTACAGAAAGACACCACTCTCAATTGAGAATAGGGATGTAGAAGTTGTCATCCCAGGAAAGACACTGGCTGAAGTTAGTAAGATTTTATCTGCTGAAGAAGATGAGCCTGTTACGATTTACTTTGAAGATAAGCATGTTTTATTTGACTTAGGAGAAAGTAAAGTTGTATCTAGATTACTAGAAGGTGAATTCTTAAAATATGAGCAAGTTTTTTCTTCTGACTATGAAACTAAAATTTTAGTAGATAAAAAACATTTTTTAATGAGTATAGAACGTGCTGCTCTTATCTCAAGAGAGGGCAAAAAAAATCCGATCAAAATAGAAATTGATGGAGATAAGATGATTATTACTTCTAATACTGAACTTGGTACTGCTAGAGAAGAACTTGATGTAGTACTTGAAGGTAAAGAATTAGTTATAGCTTTTAATCCAAGATATTTAATTGATGCACTAAAAACAATAGATGATGAAGAAATATATATACATTTTATATCTTCACTTACGCCATGTATTATTAAACCTAAAGAGGGTGACCATTATAAATATTTAATATTACCTATTCGTGTAAACGCATAAATGCGCGCATAAAAGTTTTAAATCGCTCTAGAGTTCACTTATGAATCATAGAGCGATTTGTTAGTTCTGATTTAGAAAATATAATAAAAGGAGATTTATTTGATGAAAGAAATTACAATTACTACAGAGTTTATAAAACTTGATCAGCTGATGAAGTTTACTAATATGGTCCAAAGTGGTGGCGAAGCAAAACTTCTCATTGCACAAGGACTTGTTCTTGTTAATGATGAAATATGCACCCAAAGAGGAAAGAAAATAAGAAGTGGTGACCTAGTTGAATTTGATGGAGAGACTTATAAAGTTAAATAATTATGAAGGAGAGCTTTTATGTATATCAAAGAGCTGTCTCTAAAAGATTTTAGAAATTATATTAAACTTGATTTAGAATTAGATAAAGGTATTAATATTTTTAAAGGTGATAATGCACAAGGAAAGACTAATATCTTAGAAGCTATTTATCTTTGTGCTACAGCTAGATCTCATAGAACGCATAAGGAAAAAGAAATTATCAGATGGGGGAGTGAATACGCTCATGTGATGGTCAGCTTACAAAAAAACTTTATTGATGATATAATAGATTTTCATTTAAGTCAAAAATCTAAAGCAGCAGCAATTAATAAAATGCCTATTCATAGATTAGGTGAATTATTTGGATGTATTAATATTGTTATGTTCTCACCAGAGGATTTGCAGCTTGTAAAAAGCAGTCCAAAAGAAAGAAGAAGATTTATAGATATTGAATTATGTCAAATAGATAAACTTTATTATCATGCCTTAAAACAGTATCATAAAGTTTTAAAACAAAGAAATTTAGCACTTAAACAATATTTAAAAAACAAAGACATGTCTATTATAGATATTTGGGATATACAGCTTGAAGAATATGCAAAAGAGATTATTAAAAAACGATCAGAGTTTATTCAAGAACTCAATATAATTGCAAAACGTATTCATGAAGATATATCGGGCGGCAAAGAAAATTTAGAAGTAGTTTATGAACCGAGTATTAACTCGGATGAATTTCAATCTAAGATGCTAAAATTTAGAGAAAAAGACATCCTATATCAAACTACGTCTATAGGACCTCATAGAGATGATCTGAATTTTCTTATTAATGGGATGGATGTAAAAATATATGGTTCACAAGGTCAGCAAAGAACAGTAGTTCTATCTATGAAGCTTGCAGAACTTAGTATTATGACGAAATATATAGGGGAAGAACCTATTCTCTTACTAGATGACGTATTATCAGAGTTGGATGATAAAAGACAAAAAGACTTATTTAAATATACAGAGAATATTCAAACACTTATAACTTGTACAGGAATAGAACAAAGTGTATGGAATACACAAAAAATAGGAAAACTATACTATGTAAAAGAAGGAAATGTAAAAGAAATAGAAATGTAGTAATTTAATATATAATTTTGCGTTAATTTGCCTTTATGGGTGTTTTGATGTATAATAAATGTTGGATTACTATGTCTATTTGTAATTATAAAAGGAGTGAGATCTTAGTTATGGCAGCAACGTATAATGAAAATCAAATTCAAATATTAGAGGGGCTGCAGGCGGTACGTAAAAGACCTGGTATGTATATTGGGAGTACCTCTTCTAAAGGTCTTCACCATCTCGTATATGAAATAGTGGATAATGCGGTTGATGAAGCATTAGCAGGTTATTGTGATACAGTAGTAGTTTCTATTCATGAAGATAATTCAATATCTGTTTTAGATAATGGTCGAGGTATACCAGTTGGCATACATCCCCAAAAAGGAATTTCATCAGTTGAAGTTGTATTTACTATTCTTCATGCAGGCGGGAAATTTGGTGGAGGCGGATACAAAGTATCAGGTGGTTTACATGGTGTAGGTGCATCTGTTGTAAATGCCCTTTCAGAATGGCTTACTGTTGAAGTTCATTTAGAAGGAAAAATACATGAAGAAAAATTCTCAAGGGGAGATGTTATTCAGCCACTGACAGTCGTTGGAGAAACAGATAAAACAGGTACATTTGTACACTTTAAACCTGATGCTCAGATATTTGAAGAATTAATATATGATTATAAAATACTACAACAAAGATTAAAAGAAACAGCTTATTTAACAAAAGGACTAAAAATTGAACTTATAGATTTAAGAGAAGAAGAGAAAAAACGCAAAGTATTCCATTATGAGGGTGGTATTAAAGAATTTATCGGTCACCTTCATAAACATAAGACTACTATATATCCAGAAGTTTTTTACTGTGAAGGTGAAAAAGATGGTATTATGGTTGAAGTTGCTTTTCAACACAATGACAGTTATGTTGAGAATATTTTCAGTTTTGTAAATAATATCAATACAACCGAAGGTGGTACACATCTTTCAGGTTTCAGATCTGCTATTACCAAAACCTTAAATGATTATGGAAGAAAGATGGGTATTTTGAAAGATGCAGATAAAAATCTTAGTGGTGAAGATATAAGAGAGGGTATGACAGCTATCATAAGTATTAAGATAGGGGAACCTCAATTTGAAGGACAAACTAAGACAAAACTTGGAAATAGTGAGGCAAGAGGTGCTGTAGAAACTGTATTTGGTGAACAGCTTACTTATTTCTTAGAACAAAACCCAACTGTTGGGAAAATGGTTATTCAAAAAGGTTTAATGGCAGCAAGAGCACGTGATGCTGCACGTAAAGCAAGAGATCTGACACGTCGTAAAAGTATACTAGAAGGCAATGCACTTCCTGGTAAACTTGCAGATTGTTCAGAAAAAGATGCTTCAAAGTGTGAAATTTATATCGTCGAAGGGGATTCCGCGGGTGGTTCAGCAAAAGGTGCCCGTTCACCTAAAACACAGGCGATACTACCACTTAAAGGTAAGATTTTAAATGTAGAAAAAGCTAGACTTGATAAAATGTTAGAGAATGAGGAAATTAGAAATATGATTACTGCTTTTGGGGCAGGGATTAGTGATGATTTTGATATAAGTAAAGTTAGATACGGCAAAATTATTCTGATGACCGATGCCGATGTGGATGGTGCTCATATCAGAACACTTCTTTTAACATTTTTATATAGATACTATAGAGAACTTATTGAGCAGGATCATATTTATATTGCTCAGCCACCACTCTATCTGGTAGAAAAAAACAAGAAAAAACATTATGCTTATAATGACAGAGAATTAGAAAAAATTCTAGAAGAAGTAGGCCGAACCGGTATTAGCCGTATGCAAAGATACAAAGGTCTTGGAGAAATGAATCCCGAACAACTTTGGGAGACTACAATGAATCCAGAGACAAGAACACTTGTTAGAGTAAATTTAGATGATGCAGCAGCTGCTGATGAAATATTTACAGCACTTATGGGAGATAAGGTAGAACCAAGACGTGAATTTATCCATGAGTATGCTCCAAAAGTAACAAATTTAGATATCTAGAAGGGCAAGGAGAAAAGTAAATGGATATAAATGATACAACGTACGATAGAATTATTTCTGTAGATATACAGGAAGAAATGAAAAAATGTTATATTGATTATGCTATGAGCGTTATTGTATCTCGTGCCCTCCCAGATGTACGAGATGGGTTAAAGCCTGTTCATAGGCGTATTTTATATGCGATGAGTGAACTTAATTTATGGGCAGATAAACAATATAGAAAGTCAGCACGTATTGTTGGGGATACCATGGGTAAGTATCATCCACATGGTGACTCTTCTATTTACGATGCAATGGTACGTATGGCACAAGACTTCTCTACCAGATATCCTTTAGTTGATGGTCAAGGTAACTTTGGGTCAATAGATGGAGATGGCGCTGCTGCCATGCGTTATACAGAAGCACGTATGAGTAAAATGACAAATGCTATGCTTGCTGATATAGATAAAGAAACAGTAAACTTTAGACCAAACTTTGATGAATCAGCTAAAGAACCTGTGGTTCTTCCATCCAGATATCCTAATTTACTTGTGAATGGATCATCTGGTATTGCTGTAGGTATGGCTACTAGTATACCTCCTCATAACTTAACAGAAGTTATTAATGGCGTTGTTAAAATGATAGACAACTACATGGGAGAAAATGAAGAACAAGAAGTTAGAGAAACTGAAATAGAAGAGCTTATGGATATTATACAAGCTCCGGATTTTCCAACAGGAGCAACTATTTATGGAAAGTACGGTATAGAACAAGCTTATAGAACTGGCAAAGGTAAAGTAAAAGTAAAGGCTAAAGCTGAAATCGAAGATATGCATGCAGGAAAGTCTAGAATTGTTGTAACGGAAATCCCTTATATGGTTAATAAGTCAAAGCTTATTGAAAAAATAGCAGATCTCGTAAAAGAAAAGAAAATAGAAGGCATTACTGATTTAAGAGATGAGTCAGACAGAAATGGTATGTCTATCGTTATAGAGCTTAGAAGAGATGTCAATGCAAATGTTATTTTAAATCAACTTTATAAGTATACTCAAATGCAGGATACTTTTAGTATTAATATGTTAGCACTTGTAAATGATGAGCCTAAAGTACTCAACTTAAAACAAATGATAGAAGAGTATTTAAAGCACCAAAAAGAAGTTGTTACAAGAAGAACACAATTTGATTTAAATAAGGCTGAAGCAAGAGCCCACATTGTAGAGGGGCTTAGAAAAGCACTAGACAAAATTGATTTAATTGTTTCTCTTATCAGATCTTCAAAAACAGTTCAAGAAGCAAAAGAAAAGATTATAGAAGCTATAGATCTTACAGAAATTCAAGCTCAAGCTATCGTCGAAATGAGACTTCGTGCTCTAACTGGACTTGAGAGAGAAAAGTTAGAAGAAGAATATAATCAACTAATGGAAAAAATTAAATATCTTAGATCTATACTTGAAAGTGAATATAAGCTTTATTCTGTTATCAAAGAAGAAATAGTAGAAATAAGAGATAAATATGGAGATGGCAGAAGAACAGATATTACAATTGATGAGGACGAATATGATATAGAAGATCTTATCGATGAAGAAAATATTGTTGTTACTATTACACACTTAGGCTATATCAAACGTATTCCTCTAGATACTTATAAAAATCAACATAGAGGTGGTAAAGGTATTATTGGGGTTAATACAATAGAGGAAGATTTTATTGAACAACTCTTTGTAACAACTAACTTTAACTATATTATGTTCTTTACTAACAAAGGAAAAGCTTATCGTATTAAAGCTTATAGAATACCAGAAGGCGGTAGGACTGCAAGAGGTATGGCTATTATTAACTTACTTGAACTTGATAAAGATGAAAAAATAAGTGCAGTTTTTCCAATTAAAGAGTACCAGGATAATATGTACTTAACGATGATTACAAAACTTGGACAAATTAAAAAGACTCCTTTAAGTGCATTCAAGAATATTAGAAAAGGTGGACTTATCGCTCTTTCACTGGCAGAAGAAGATGAACTTATGGGTGTTTATCAAACAACCTCAGATGATGCTATTTTAGTATGTACAAAAAAAGGTCAAGGGATTATGTTTGAAGGAACAGATGTAAGACCGATGGGTAGAACAGCAAGAGGGGTACGGGCGATTAATCTTGCAGAAGAAGATGAAGTTATTGGTGCTACTGTGCCACAAGAAGGAGAACAGATCCTTACTGCTACAGAAAATGGATTAGGAAAAAGAACACCTATCGAAGCGTTTAGAGCGCAAAGACGTGGAGGTAAGGGGCTAAGAATTAATAAAATAACAGAAAAAACAGGTAATGTTATTGGAATAGCAGCTGTTAAAGAAGATGATGAACTTCTTCTTATTACTTCTCAAGGTATTATTATTCGTATTCAAGTTGCTCAAATATCCTCGGTGGGACGTAATGCTCAAGGCGTTAAGCTTATTAATGTGTCAGAAGGCGTACAGGTAGTATGTATGGAAAAGGTTAAAGAAGATATTATAGAAGAACAAACTGAGGAACATCCTCAAGAGGAATAGATGAAAAAGTTAATTGTTTTTTTCATTATTTTACTTGTATTTAGTGTAGGCGGTGTATACGGATATTATATAATTATTAATAGTCCTGATACACTGCCTGCTTTTATTAATAAGCAGACGCCGGACGGACATTACATTATAAAAAAATCAGGTAAAACCATAGAGGAATTTGAAAATAAAGAAGAAGCTATAAAAAAAGCAAAAGATATAGGAAGAAGTGTAGTTGTAGATAAAGATAATAATGAATGGATTTATAGTACATTAGCGCCATTTATTATTATAACAGATACAGCGATACATGATTTTGAAGTATTTGACAGTGCAATGAGATACGCCAAAAGAAATGGTCATAATAAGATTTATTATAATAACGACGATAAGCCAATATGGGAAGAGCAAGCAGAACTTCCTGAAAAAATAAAAATGGATGTGCCTGTTGTTTTGCAACTTCCAGAACTTCCAAGAGGCTGTGAAGTAACATCGCTTGCTATGATATTTAAGTATCATGGGTTAAAGATAAATAAAATGGAGCTGGCAGATAAAATAAGAAAAGATACGACGCCTTATAAAATCGATAATACTGGGCGCATATATTTTGGCAATCCGTATGATGGGTTTGTAGGAGATATGTATAATAGGCAAAATCATGGATATGGTGTATATCATGGACCAATTGCAGAGCTGGCTGATCAATACTTTAAAGAAAAGGCTATTGATATTACAGGGTTAGAATTTGAAGATGTTCTTTACTTTGTGTCTAACGGCTATCCAGTTTGGGTAGTAACAAATTCTACATATAAACCGTTAGAGGAGAGCTCTTTTCAGATGTGGCATACACCTACGGGGATCGTAAAAGTAACGCAGAGACAGCATGCAGTTGTTATAACTGGTTTTGACCAAAATAATATATATATTAACGATCCGTTATATGGAAAGCCAAACAGAATAATTGAAAAAGTTTCTTTTCAGAAATCTTGGGAACAGATGGGACATCAGGCGGTTACTATAGTAAAATAGAAGTAGATAGAGCCACATAAAAATAAGCAGAAATGAATAAATAGTAATTGTAATAATATAATAAAAATGGTATTATAATATAGAAGATGTTGTTAGTAATCAGTAAAATAAGTAATTGCTCATTATGGTATAAAAAATAGTATATACATTGTATACTATTATATACAGTGTATAGTATATTATACATGGTATATTATACACACCACATATAATGTATACGTCTTATATTATTTTAATTATATATTAATATTTTTATTATGTGCAAATAACAAAAGTATATTAGTAATGAGTAGTAAGACATTTTGGTGATATTAAAGTGAAACATCTACAAAGTATTCCAACAAATTATATCCTTACATTTTTAATGTAAGGATATTTTTAAATAGGTAAAACATATTTAAAAAAAAGGCTTGACATAAAGAAGAAAAGTTGGTAATATAGATTTTGCCTTAAGTGGTAGAACCTTAAAAGGTTATAACATATTTAAATACATTTAATTCGGAGAAGTACTCAAGTTGGCCGAAGAGGTGCCCCTGCTAAGGGTATAGGTCGGGAAACCGGCGCGAGGGTTCGAATCCCTCCTTCTCCGCTCTATTTTTTTTGTAAATGTAGTAAAAACAAAAAAAATAAAAAAAGTGTTGACATATGTAATACACTTAAGTATAATAGTAAAAGTGCTCACGAGCACAGTGCTTATAATTACAGCGAATAAGCAGTGAAATTGAACATTGAAAATAAAATAGTAACCATAAAACCAGTCGATTCAAAAGAGCTTCATTATTGAAGTTCGAATCAAGTACAAGTACTATATGTACAACGTACAAGTAATTAAGTCAAATACAACTATTAGTTGTTGGACAAACTTTTATATGAGAGTTTGATCCTGGCTCAGGATGAACGCTGGCGGCGTGCTTAACACATGCAAGTCGAACGGACTAAGGGAGCTTGCTCTCTTAGTTAGTGGCGGACGGGTGAGTAACGCGTGGGTAACCTGCCCTATGCAGGGGGATAACAACGAGAAATTGTTGCTAATACCGCATAATCTACCGAGGTCGCATGACTTTGGTGGCAAAGATTTATCGGCATAGGATGGACCCGCGTTGGATTAGCTAGTTGGTGAGATAACAGCCCACCAAGGCGACGATCCATAGCCGGCCTGAGAGGGTGAACGGCCACACTGGGACTGAGACACGGCCCAGACTCCTACGGGAGGCAGCAGTGGGGAATATTGCACAATGGGCGCAAGCCTGATGCAGCGACGCCGCGT